>JANWYC010000018.1 GCA_025057245.1 Aquificaceae bacterium
AGTTTGCAAATTTGAGGGAAAAGCTGATAGAGAGCCTTAACCCCATAAGGCTTACTGTAAGGGTAAAACCCGGCAGTTTCTTGGGTATAAGCCATCACTTTTTAGGTGCACCCTTTGAGTTAGAAAACGACGAAGTTCTTAGGGAGTTTCTTGAAGCCTCAAGAAGACTTCTTGAAGAGGGAGGCTTTGGGCTTGATGTGATAGTAATATCCCATACCCCATACCTTGAGGACCTTGTGTTGGAAAATCTTGAAAGAATAGAAAATCTAAACTACAGGTTTCACGGAAGCAAAACATGATGGGTGAAGGCTATAAGGGTATGTTTAGCAGGATGGGTGAAGCTCTGTTGGATAAATTTGTGGAGGATTTAAAAAAGGAACTTGAGCTAAAGCCAGATGATTCAGAGCTCCTGTTTAAACTGGGCGTTGCATACAGCAGGGCAGGCAAAACCTCAGAAGCAAGAGAGGTTTACAAAAAGCTCAGAGAAAAGAATCCAGAAAAGGCAAAGGAGCTGTTGGATATAATGTACGATGTTTAGCTATTTGCACTTTTAGAGTGGTCTTCCACATGAACATATGCTCCACGCCTCAGGCTTGGAAATGTGATGGTTTTTAGTGGTCTCTAAGATTGCCTGCAAACCTAAAGCACTACACAAAGCGCGTCAAAAGCACTCGGACGCATTCACAAAAAACCTTAAACGGTAGCAGGATACATAACACAGTTAGGCATCTTTTGTTAAGCACCCTAAGCTACTTGCATGTAAAACTATGGGAACACACGCGTTAGTTGATAAGCTGAAAAGCTATAAAAACTCCCCACTGAAGGCTTTTAGCAATACCGCAGTAATTTTCAGAAAGACTACCGAGCTATCCCCGCTTACCGTGCGCTTGAGAAGTGCTTTGTCTAAAAATACTTTTGGAAGCCTTGTATTCATCGATTTAGTAAGAAGTATGAACGTTTCAACGGGTCAAAGGTGGAGATTTGTCAAACAATCACATGTTAGACACAGCATCTGAGAAGTAGAGGGCATTTTTAACACAGGCTCTTAAACTCAAAACGGGCTGGAGCAACAAAGTGGGAATTGGAAGCAATTTCTCACCAAACCTGAGACTTGTACTATAATTGTATAGTGGAGGTAGACCGTGAAACACACCCTTGACATTAACCTAATGGAAGAGCTTTCAAACATTGAATATTTTATTGTCAAAGCGCCAGTTAACGACAAGGACTTCTGGAGAGAGTGGCAAGAAAAATACTCCAGAGCCTTCATGACTCGTGTAGCCATAAAGAGGCTAATCAGAACCAGAAAGCTGACCTACGAAGACACCAAAAGGTATAAAGCCTTTCTGGATGTATACGAAGACATCGTGTTTTACTTGGAAAACCTCAAAAGGCTTGCGTTGAACCTGAGGGGCGTGTTCGAGGTTAACGAAAGTCCAGAGCTGGATGATGAGGATATAGACTTTGACTTGTAAAATAAACACAGGAGGTGGAGCATGGCTTTCGGGAAGAAGACGCTAAAGGATGTGGAGCTAAGGGGCAAGAGGGTGCTGGTAAGGGTGGACTACAACGTGCCTATGGATGAACTGGGGAACATTGAGGATGACACCAGAATAAGGGCAAGTCTTCCTACGTTAGAATACCTTCTTGATGCGAAGGCTAAGGTTATTCTGATGTCTCACTTGGGGCGACCTAAGACCAGAGACGAAAAGTTTAGCTTGGCACCCGTGGCAAAGAGGCTATCTCGCTACCTAAACCGTGAGGTAAAGTTTCTACCCGATTGCGTAGGCGAGCAAGTGGAAAGCGAAGTTAAAAACATGCAAGAGGGCGAGGTAGTGCTCTTGGAAAACCTAAGATTTTATGAGGGAGAGAGCAAGGGCAATGAGGAGTTTGCAAAGGCGTTGGCAAGTCTTGGAGAAGTCTATGTGAGCGACGCCTTTGGCACATGTCATAGAAAACACGCCTCTGTATACTTAGTGCCAAAGCTTCTCAAGCCTGCGGTCATGGGCTTTCTTTTGGAAAAAGAGCTCTCTTACTTTGAAAAGGCTATGGTAGAGCCTCAAAGACCAGTAGTAGCCATCATAGGAGGCGCTAAGGTATCTTCCAAGCTTGGCATCATACAGAACCTTTTGAAGAGAGTAGACAAGCTGTTCATAGGTGGTGCGATGGCTTTTACCTTTATGAAGGCTATGGGCTACGGAGTGGGCAATTCCTTGGTAGAAGAGGAGCAAATACCCATAGCAAGGGATATTGTAGAAACTTCAAAGAGCTCTGGCGTAAAACTCTACCTTCCAGTAGACTTCGTTATAGGCAAAGAAGTGTCTGACAGCACGCCTACAAAGGTGGTGCCTTGGCAGGAGATACCCGAAGGCTGGATGGGTTTGGACATAGGTCCTCTCTCCGTTGGTCTTCTGAAGGAGGTCGTATCTGATGCACAGACCATTATATGGAACGGTCCTATGGGTGTGTTTGAGTTGGACAGGTTCAAGGACGGCACGTACGAAACAGCCAAAATCGTAGCCCAGTCCTCCGCTCTTAGCATAGCGGGTGGAGGGGATACGGACCATGCCATACACAGGGCTGGTGTTTACAGCGCCATAGATTTTGTCTCTACTGGTGGTGGTGCATTTCTTGAACTTCTTGAGAAGAACACCCTGCCCTGTATAGAAGTGTTGGACGATGCATAATATTGAGCTTTTCCTAAGAGTGGCAAAGGAGGCAAGCCTTTTGGGAGGTCTTGTGCTTAAGGAGTTTTACAAAAGTGAAGGTAATCGGGTAATGGAGAAGGGAGAGAAGGATGTATACAGCCTTGCGGACAAGCTATCTGAGGAGAGGATAAGGGAACACATACTCAAGTGGCTACCAGACCACAAGGTGGTAGGTGAGGAGGACGGAGGTTCCACAGACGGAGACTATGTGTGGTTTATTGACCCACTTGACGGCACGAAGAACTACATAGCAGGCTTTCCAGTTTTTGGCACCTCCGTAGGTCTTCTTTACAAAGGCAGACCTATTGTAGGGGCGGTCTACACACCCGTTTTTGACAGTCTCTACTGGGCTTACGAAGGTGGTGGTGCTTACAAAAACGGCAAGAGAATAAGCGTAGGCGAAAAAGAGCGCGTCAAGCAGTGTTACGTTGCTTACGGATACCCTTCAAGGGCAAAAAGAGACCTGAACGCTTACTGGAACATCTTCAGGGAGGTTTTTGATAACGTAAGTGCCATGAGAAGGCCTGGTGCGGCTGCGGTTGACCTTTGCCTTCTGGCGGAGGGTGTTTTTGATGGGCTTTTGGAGTTTGAACTAAACCCATGGGATGTAGTTGCGGGCGTTATTATAGCTAAGGAGTCTGGAGCAAGGGTTAGCTTAACCAAGGGCTTTTCCATGTCCACGGATGTATACGCAGGCAATCAAACGTGCTATCCGTTTATAGAGAGGGTTATCAAGTTAAACATTGAAAACTTTGAAGCATATAACCTTTAGTTAAGGGAGGTGTTTATGAAGTTTCTCGTGCCTGTTGACTTTACGGAGATAACCAACCCACTTTTGAGGTTATTAAAAAAACTGGCTCAGGCTCATCAGGCTGATGTCGCACTGCTTCACACGGTGTCTCCACCCTTCTACTTTCCTTATCCTGAAAGCTTTGGCGTAAACACAATAGACCTTCAAATCATGGGAGAGCTCCAAGAAAGCAAAAAGGAGGAAGCAAAGCAAAAGTTGACTGGTCTTGCGGAGTTTTTAAAACCTCTAAAGGTGGAACTTTTAGTAGAAGTGGGAGAGCCTGCGGAGGCTATACTTGAGAGGGAGAAAGACTACTATCTAATCTTTATGGGAAGTCACAAAAAGGGGCTTATAGAACGCATACTTATAGGTTCTACCACAGAGAAGGTGGTCAAGTATTCTCACAAACCCATACTGGTTCTGAAGGGTAAAGAGCCTCAGCAAATAAAAAGGGTTTTGGTAGGTTATGACTTTTCAGAGCATGCTAGAAAAGCCTTGGATTTTGCGATTACGCTCCTAAAGCCCTTCTCTCCGCAACTGACCCTTTTACACGTGGAAGAGACGATAGAACTGCCAGTAGTGGAGGGTATAAGAGATGTTCTCAGTGAAAAATACAAAGAAGAGAAGCTAAAACACATGGAAAGTTTGAGCAATAAACTGAAAGAGGAAGGCTTGGAAGTGGATGTGCATATGATACAGGACACCACACCTCAGGAGGGTATAAGAGACTTTATTAGAGAGCATAGCGAAGTGGACATGGTAGTTCTGGGTAGCAGGGGTCTTTCTGGTCTTAAAAGGGTTCTTCTGGGAAGCACATCATCGCAACTTCTCAGGAGCGTGGAAATTCCTATATTAATACATAGGAACGGAGAATGAGGCTTCTTATAAGTTTACTAGTATTCAGCTTTGCCTTTGCATCGAACGTATATAACCACTACATCTTGTGTAGGTTCTATCAGGACAAAGAGCCAGTGAAGGCAAAAGCTTACTGTCAAAAGGCTATTGAAAAACAGCCTACGCCCACTCTATACATGGACCTCATCCGTTTAGAGGTTCAGACTAAAAACTTAGACGGAGCTCTCAGACTGGGCACGGAGTTTAAATTAAGATATCCCAACACGCCTGAGCCTTACCTTATGCTACATAGCCTCTACACCACAAAGGGTGAACAGGATAAGGCTCTTGGAGCCCTTGAGGAAGGCTATACAAAAAACCCAGAGTCAAAGGAGATTATGGTCTTTCTGGCGGATGAGTATTTGAAAAGGGGCGAGACATCCAAGGCTGTAGGTGTTCTTAAAAACCTTGCTAAAGTCAGCCCTGATAATCCCTTACCTTACTACATGTTAGCACGCATAGCTCTCTCGGAGGGTAAACAGCAAGAAGCTATAGATTTTCTTGAAAAGTCTCTAAAGGTTAACCCCACTTTCTCCGCAAGTTTTATCGCTTTAGGCAGCATATACGAACAAAAAGGTGAGTATTCAAAGGCTGAAAGCCTATACAAAGACGTACTTAACCGTGAGCCTAACAACAGAAGCGCCCTTGAGAGGCTTGCCAACCTCTACACCATAACCAACCGCTATCAGGAAGCAAAAGAAGTATACAAAAAGCTTATAGAGCTCTACTCTGATAGCAACCACCTTTACCAATATAGCATCTTGCTTATAAGAATGGGTGAGAACACAGAAGCAAAAGCCATTTTGGAAAAACTCTATGGAGAAAATTCAGAAAATCCAGAGATAGCTTTTACATACGGTTTACTTTTGGAGCTCCTTAAGGAAACGGACAAAGCTTTAGAGATTTACCTTAAACTGTACAAAAGGTTTGGGGATAACCCAAGAATCATAGAAAGGCTGGCTGGCGTATACATTGAGAAGAAGGAGTATAACAAGGCGGAGGAGTTATTAACCCGTGGTCTCTCTCGCAATCCTGATAACTTCCAGCTTAACCTTTCTATGGGATACTTGCTGAGCGAGAGAGAAAATCAAGAAAGATCTCTTACCTATGCGGAGAAGTCCATCAAGATAAACCCTAAGGACTACAGGGGCTACTTTCTTAGAGCGGTGATTTACGATAGGATGGGTAAGTTTGTGTCTGCGGAGAACGACCTTAGAAAAGCCCTTGAGCTTAATCCAGAAGACCCAGAGCTCTTGAACCACTTAGGCTACTCTTTACTTCTTTGGTATGAAGGTGCAAGGCTTGATGAGGCGGACAGGCTTATAAGAAAAGCCTTAGAAAAAGAACCAGAAAACCCTGCCTACATAGATAGCATGGCATGGGTGCTCTACTATAGGGGTGAATACCAAAAGTCTTATGAGCTTCTTCAGAAAGCCCTTGAGAAAGAAAAGGAAGACCCAGTTCTCTACGAGCATATGGGGGATGTGCTCGTAAAGCTGGGAAGGGAGCGGGAAGCTCAGGAATACTACAGAAAGGCTTACCAACTGCTTATGTCCGGGAGACGAGGAGAACCTAACCAGAAGCAGAGGATAGAAGGCAAGCTAAAACATAGATGATATTTCGCTGGTTTTTTTGGAGGTGTATAAAGCTTTCCTTTCTGATAAGCTTCTTGTTTACCTTTCTTTTCTTCGTGGTTCAAATCATAAAACTTGACCAAATTATATTTAACCTGCCCTTGGAAGAGTCTTTACCCTTTATCTTTCTTTGGTTTTTCTACTACTTTTCCTACATGCTACCAGTTTCCTTTCTCATAGCTTACTCCATAAACTTGTTTGAGCTCAAGGAGAGTAAGAAACTCTATAACATTCAATCCTTTGGCGTAGACCCAAAGAGTTTTTACACAAAAACCTTGTTTCTTGCATCGCCGGTTTTGTTAGCTTTGCTCTTTAGCTTTTTAACACTTAAAGAGGATGATATAAGTCATATCAGAAAACAGCTAACTGTTAAATACTACGCCAACATAATAACTTCCTTACCACAAAAAAGTTTTCAGAACTTTGAACAGTTTACCCTGTATGTGGAAAAGCGAGAAGGCAATATACTTGAAGGTATTTTTTTCAAGTTTCAAGAGGGCGTCGTCATAGCCAGAAAGGCTAAGGTGGAGAAGGAGGATATACTTTTTGAAGGAGGCTCCCTGCTTACAGACAGAGAAGGTAAGACTTTCTCCACGGACTTTAACACTTACAAGCTTAGCCTCGGTGCGGTAGTGGAAAAGAGAAAAGAACCACAGTCAAAAAAGCTTTTGGTAGGTATTCTTAACCTTTCGCTCTTACCCATACTTATGGGGTTTGTTTACCCGCTAATGCGGTTTATAGACCATCATCATAGGTTTTACTACGCAATAGGCGTTCTCTCTTTGCTATACCAGATTGCTCTCATATTGTTCAGACACAGGTTATGAGTTTTAATGAAATTTTCATTTTTTTCTATGTTATACTTTTACATAGTAAAACTATCAAAGGAGGTGTTAACATGAGGAAGCTACTTGCACTACTGTTGGCGGTAGGTTTCACCGGTGCGGTAATGGCACAGCAAGCACAACCTGCCCAAAAGCCTGCTGAGCAAAAGCAGGAGAAGAAGGAGGAGAAGAAGGAGAAGAAAGAAGAGAAGAAGCAGGAGAAGAAAGAGGAGAAAAAGCAGGAGAAGAAGTAATCCAGCACTCTTCTCAGAAGGGGGCTATGCCCCCATTTTAACTTATACTCTTGGCTACAGTTTTCCTCTTCATATTTGTTTATTCAGCTACGAAAGTAGTTTTCGCATGTAAAAGGGCTACAGGTTAATCTATGGGATTGAACAAGTTCACATTGTAACAAATTCTGTTTTATTCTAGTATAAAACATAACCTCATGCAGGAAGCTCAAGGAAGTTTCTACTGTTGTCCAGTAATTCTTTCTTTTAGAAGGTTAAGTGGTTGCTATTTCTGTTGTTGAGAGAGTTTTGGCTTAGGACCTCCACCATGACCTTTTAGGTTTGCGAGCTCTTTTTTTATTCCAATCTTCAAGCCAATCGTATATGGTTCTTTCTGGAACATCTGTTAGGTCTGAAACCTTTGATACAGAGCCAAGTTTTTCTACGAGCTTGACTATAAGAGCTTTGAAGTCTTCGCTTTTCTCACCTTGTAAGTACCTTCTCTCGAGTTCTTGAATATCTTCAACTTTTATCCTTTTTGGCATATTCACCCCCTTTTTTGCAATATGTTGTGTATTATACTATAATAATAACATGCTTCCCTTGTTCGTCCTCCTCTACATATCGGTGACACTACTTCTTGGTCTTTTGGCAAGCACTCTGGTAAAAACCTCAAAAGATTACATTCTGGCTGGTAGAAAGCTTCCTCTATACATGGCTACCTTCGTAGCCTTTGCCACATGGTTCGGTTCTGAAACCGTGCTGGGTGCATCCTCGGTGATGGCTAAAGAGGGCTTGATAGGTGTTATGCAAGACCCCTTTGGTGCGGCTCTTTGCCTTATTCTTGTCGGTCTTTTCTTTGCTAAACCGCTTTATCGAATGAACCTTCTTACCATAGGAGACTTTTACAGAGTGGTCTACGGTAGAAAGGTAGAGATTGTAGCCAGTATTATGATGGTGTTCTCTTACTTTGGTTGGATAGCGGCACAGATGGTAGCCATAGGAATAGTTTTACAGCTCTTGCTGAAAGTTCCATCTGAGCTTGGTATCTTTATAGGGTTTGGCGTGGTGCTCTTTTACACCTTTTTGGGTGGTATGTGGGCTATCTCTTTGACGGATTTTTTGCAAACCATAATGATAGTTATAGGACTTATAGCGGTTTTGTATGAAGTGTCTTCCAACTTTTCACAGCTCCTTCCTGTGCTATCTTCACAGCCCCCTGAATACTACAGACTTTTCCCACAGCTTGAGCTTAGGGATGTTCTGCTATACATATCCGCATGGATTACCATAGGTCTCGGTTCTATACCGCAGCAGGATGTGTTCCAGAGGGTTATGTCCTCAAGGAGCGAAAGGGTTGCGGTGCTCTCTACCATTTTGGGTGGTTTTATGTATCTTACGATAGCCCTTATGCCTCTCGTTCTTGCGGTCTTCGCCCGTGTCAAGTATCCCGAGCTTTTGGATATAGACCCACAGCTTATGCTACCCACCATGATTATGGAGCATACCAGCTTACCAGTGAAAATACTCTTCTTTGGTGCATTGCTGTCTGCCATAATGAGCACCGCCAGCGCAGCCGTGCTCGCTCCAGCCTCCCTGCTCAGCGAAAACCTCATAAGACCATACTTTAAAGGTTTATCCGATAGAGGTTTTCTGTGGCTTACTAGGCTGTGCGTAGTTGTTGTCTCCGTAATATCCTTGTTCTTTGCATTGTCTGGCGAGTCCATATACGAGCTGGTAGGGAGTTCCTCCGCTCTGAGCCTAGTTTCTCTGTTTGTTCCTTTGGTTGCGGGGCTTTACTTTAAAGATTCAAAACCAGCCTCTGCCTTAGTTTCCATGCTATCTGGGTTCTTCGTCTGGGTATTTTTAGAATATGCTCTTAAAAGCGAGTTTGCACTGCTTTCTGGTCTCTCCGCGAGCGTGGTGTCTTACATAATTTTCAGCCTACCATGGAAAAGGTAGCGGCAGGTAAGCTTATAGAAGTGGGGAGGCTTTTATACACAGAAGGGCTTGTGGATGCAAGGGCGGGCAATCTATCCTTCAAGTTGGACAATT
This sequence comes from Aquificaceae bacterium, assembly GCA_025057245.1. GTDB lineage: Bacteria > Aquificota > Aquificia > Aquificales > Aquificaceae > Pampinifervens. The sequence goes on from JANWYC010000018.1 coordinate 9,136, forward strand.
CTATTTTGATAACCAGAAGAGGAACTCACTTAGGAAGGCTAAACTCTTGGGACTTTATAAAGGTGCCTTTGGAAGGTCGTTATCCTCTTGAGGAGAGAGCCTCTTCAGAGCTAAGGGTGCACAGAAAAGTTTACCTGCACACTTCATACAGGTCTGTTGTTCATGCTCACCCTTTAGCCACAGTTCAGCTGTCCCTTGAGCTTGACCTTATAGAACCTGTGGACTCAGAAGGCAAAGAGCTGTTAGGCAAAGTTCCCGTTATAGAGTGCTACCCTTCTGGTAGTGAAGAGCTTGCGGTTGCAGTTTGTGAGGCTATTTTGAGTGCGGGTTTGGTTGTGGTAAGGTCTCACGGCGTGTTCTCCGCTAGCTTTGACCCTTTTTATGCTTACGCTCATATCTCCGTTCTTGAACGGTCTTGTAAAATACTTCAGTATGAGCGAGGTAAAATACAAAGGCTGTAGAATACCCACTGAGCTGTATTACGATATAGAAAATCAAGTCTGGTATAGACTGGAAGAGAACGGTCTGGTTACAATTGGTGCTACAGACGTAGGGCAGACGAGGGCTGGTAGGATGGTAAATGTGAGAATAAAACAACCAGGAAAACGCGTACAAAAGGGTAAGCCCGTAGCGAGCCTTGAGAGTGGAAAGTGGACTGGTCCTGTGCCTACGCTGATGGACTGTGAAGTAGTGGAAAGGAATGAGGAACTCTTTGACACGCCTGACCTTATAAACGATGACCCTTACGGAAGAGGCTGGATAGCAAAGATTAAGCCCGACAACTTGGAAAGAGACCTTAAGGAGCTTTTAACGGGGGATGAAGCCTTCAGAAAGATGAAAGAATACATAGACAGAGAAGGTGTAGAGTGTGAGCCTGTTTGAAGTTTAAGTTTTATAAGATGCTCCCTCTTGGTTTAGAGCTCTCAACAATGAAGCCACACCTGTATAGCTTATAGCCAGAACAACTTAGAAAAATAGCCGAGACATCGTCACTCATTGCAAAGTTCTATGCCTGATGAGCGTTATTAAAGAACCTGAAAGGCTTATACACGAAGATGTTCAAAATAAGCCTCAACAAAAGGTTTTTACGACTTCCTAATTTTTCACCGCAAAGACTTACGAAGCAATACTATCTCGTGCTATGCTAATGTTTAATGTCTAATAAATCTCTTGTCCTTGATTCACAGGAGTTTTCTTGTATAGTCAGGCTCAAATTCTGAAGTTGCGGATTATCAGACAGTGGGAAATCTAATAAATCTCTCGTCGTTTTTATTTTACAGTGATTTTGATGGAAACGGGCTAAGGTTCTGAAGTGTTTGAACAGCAAGCTCTATAAGGGATTATTTAAGAGTTAAAAAATGCAAGGTAATTACTCAAAAAAGGCTCAGGATGTGTATTGGTGAAGGTTTTCAAATAGCTTCAGACTTAACCGTATTTAGGATAACGGGTTGAAAAAGCTGGATTATTAATGATTTGGCAGGTTGTTAAAACATGGGTGATGGGTTTAAGATGTTTAAAACCAATTGAGGGGCTTTTAAAGGCTTAAAAAAAGTAGTGCATTCCAGGTTTGTGTCATGAGAGAGTTTTTACTTTTTGTAGAAAGCAGAGACAAGTTTGCGGTGGGGCTTTTCAGACAGTTCAAGATTGAGGAAACGCCCAGTAGAGTGCTTATCATAACTCCTACGCTTGAATCCAAACGGTGGGTGTTGGAATATATAAAATCAAGGCTTGCGGACTACAAAAAAGAAATATTGGTAAAGTATAAAGAAGAGGAGAAGGCGTTAGAACAGGAGACTTTTGAAGGATATATTCAGGAAAAATACCGCTTTGA
>JANWYC010000190.1 GCA_025057245.1 Aquificaceae bacterium
GAACAGATAAACAGACTCTATAGGGCAGGCTGTGAGCTAATAAGAGTGGCGGTGCCACATGAGGAAGACCTCGAGACCCTGCCGGACATAGTCAAAGCCTGTCATAGCGGACATCCACTTTGCCCCCTCCTATGCTTTTAGGTCTATGGAAAAGGGAGTTCACGGCATAAGGATAAACCCAGGAAACATAGGAAAAGAAGAGATAGTTCGGGAAATCGTGGAAGAAGCAAAGAAAAAAGGCGTAGCCATAAGGATAGGAGTAAACTCTGGTTCCCTTGAGAAGGACCTTTTGGAAAAGTATGGGTATCCGTGTGCGGAGGCTCTTTTTGAAAGTGCCATAAGGTGGTCTGAGAAGTTTGAAAAGTGGGGCTTTTACAACTTTAAGGTTTCCATAAAAGGTTCAGACGTTTTGGAAAACATCAAAGCCAACCAGCTTTTTGCAGGGCAAACTGACATACCTCTTCACATCGGCATCACAGAAGCAGGCATGGGAACAAAGGGCATAGTAAAGTCCTCTGTAGGCATTGGCATACTCCTCTACATGGGCATAGGTGATACGGTGAGAGTTTCCCTCACAGATGACCCTGAAGTTGAGGTAGAGGTTGCCTACGCTATTTTGCAGTCTCTCGGACTGAGAAGAAGGGGGCTTGAAATAATATCCTGTCCTACCTGCGGGAGAATAGAGGTGGACCTTCCGAAGGTGGTAAAGGAAGTAGAGGAAAAGCTCAAGCACATAGAGACACCCCTCAAGGTTGCCATAATGGGATGCGTGGTAAATGCCATAGGGGAAGCTCGTGAGGCAGACCTGGGTCTTGCCTGCGGAAGGGGCTTTGCATGGCTCTTCAGAGAAGGCAAGCCTATAAAAAAGGTAAGCGAGGAAGAGATGGCTCAGGCACTGCTGGAGGAAGTTTTAAAGTGCAGCGGTGCGCACGAGGGAAGTCAGAGATAGTAAGCAATGTTAAAAAATTACATATGTACCAAGGGAAAGAAAATAACCAGAAGGGAGTTTTTAAATAGCCATAGGTTTAGCTACATGTTTTAGGAGAGCTCCTTGGCGCAAAGCTAGGCTTAGCTTTTACTGAAAACGCTTTTTAGTCGACTTTTAATAGCGCTAGCTGCAGTTTTTATGGTTTCTGATACCACTCTCACAACTGGCTCTTTTATGACTCTTGCAACGGTTCTAACCACAGCTTCAGCTATTGGAGAAATCTTGGAAACAGCTCTTGCAACTTTTTCAATAAAGGAATCGTAGCCTCTTGAAACTATGGTATCTACTACTGAAACCTTCTTTGTGGCTCTAAGTACTTGTTCTTTTGCCTCTTGGTCGCTTATTGCATTACTTACAAGTTCTTCTACGATTTGAACTATGTCGCTTTTATATCCTCCGTATACGCCAACTTGCTTGTTTGTTAGGTCTTCTTTAATTAGACCTGCTTCTTTTGCCGTAAAAATACTGATTGCACTGATGACATCCAAAGCGTTAACTTTTTTGACTATCTCTATTACATAGTCTGAAACTGCGTTTATAGTTGGCTTCCTTAGAGCTTTTGCGATTTCTTTGGCTACGGTAGTAAGAACTGGTATTCTTTTAGAGACAAACTCAATCGCCTTTTTGCTGAGAGCATCGTAGCCTTTGGATACTAACTCTTCTACGACTAAAACTCTTTTCGCTGCGCTTTGCACTTGCTGTTTAGCCTCTTCCTCGGTGATTTCCCCCTCTTCCGCTCTCTCTAAGATTTCTGCGAGCTGGCTTTCATATGCGCCATATACGCCTATCTGCTCGTTGGCAAGGTCTTCCGTGATTAGACCAGCTTCTTTTGCTTGAAGAATGGCAAGAGCGTTTAGAATATCCACATCATTAATCTGTTTGTAGCTTCTTTCCATCTTCGCCCCCCTTTACCTCTTCTATTAGGCTGTTGGCTATTGCGTCTAATGTTTCTTGAACTTGTTTTTGCTCTTCTAAGCTTGCCTTTTCTAAGTTTTTGTCAAAGATTTCCTCCGCATCATCCGCTTCTCTGTAGGCTTTTATGCCTTCAAGGATTTCCTGAAAGATTTTCTCCGCACTCTCTCTGTCGCAGGACTTAATCTCCATTATTTTCTCAATCGCCCACTGGTTTATGTCTTCGGGCTTTTTCTCCTGAAGCTCTTTCAGAAGGTTTGCGAAAATCTGTGCCATAGCGTCCGCAAAGACTTGGTCTCTCATCTTACTCCACCTCCTTTAGTTTGCAGTTTTTGCACTTATTTCCTTTAGCTTGTTTTTTATCTCTTCCACTTTCTTGGGCATGCTTTTGGAAATTGGCTTAAACTCAGAAAGGACAGATTGTATCTCGCTTTCAAGGTCAAAACTCTGCTTTAAAACTTCACTTTTTATAAACATTCTTTCCACCACTTCAACGACCAGAGCCTCTATCTCCGCACCAGAGAAACCTTTTAGTTTTGGTAGAAACTTTTCAAAAAC
>JANWYC010000191.1 GCA_025057245.1 Aquificaceae bacterium
AAGGTAGGCGTAAAACTTAAATGTCCACTGACCGAACAGTTCACTCATGTAGCCTATGGAATATATGAAGATAAGAGTGGCTACGAAGGTTACCACAGAAGTGGTAACAGAAGATAGCGGGTCAAAGAGTAGACCCAGAGACAGGTTGTAGTTGTTCAGTGGTAGGAAGTGGTAGAGCTCTACCGTGAAGGGCTGCTCAAGAGCCTTTGATGTAGCCCAGAGAGAGAAGAGAAAGGAGAAGGCACCACCCAGAACGCAGATAACTGCGGATGCCATGTCTCCCATTCTTGAGCCAAACAAGCCTATTAGCACAAAGGCTATTAGGGGTGAGAGTAATACCACCAAACCTTCCATTCTCAATCCCTCAAGTGGGTTATTTCAGAAGAGCCCTCATAACCTTTAAGTCTGAAAAGCGCCACTATAAGACCAAGCCCCACAGCCACCTCAGAGGCGGCTATCGCCAGAATGAAAAGGGCAAAAACCTGCCCCTCTATGCCACCCACCAGCCTATCCACGCTTACCAAGGCAAGGTTAACCCCGTTAAGCATAAGCTCCGTGCTTATGAGAAGGGTTATAAGGTTCTTCCTTATGATAACACCAAAAAGACCAGATAAGAACAAAAAAACGCTTATAAGCATATAAGCTTTCTCTATGGTCACTCCTCTTTCCTCCCAAGAAGAATAGCTCCTATCATGGCGGTCAATAGTATAACAGAAGCCACCTCAAGAGGAAGTAGGTAAGTGGTGAAAAGACTTTTACCCACTTCTTTCACATTGTCCTTTACCTCAAGACCTACGCTGGCAAAGTTCCCCTTTAGTATAGCGTAGGCAAACAGGGCAAAACTTAACAAGAGAATTGGAAAGCCGAGAAAGAACTCTCTTTTGTAAAAACCTTCAAACCTTTTGACCTTCTCCCAAGGTATGGTGGTGATAACCAGAACGTAAAAGACCACTATGGCAACCGCATAGATAATAAGCTGTAAGCCTGCCAGGAGCTCTGCTCGCAGGTGTAGAAACATACCCGCCACTGCGAGTATAAGGCTCACAAAGGAAAGGAGAGCGTGCACTGGGTTCTTCAAAAACAGCACGCCCATAACGGACAACACCGCCCACGTGGACAGGAAGGCAAAAATTAACCACTCCATTCTATCCTCCCCCAGAGTTTTTCTCTATGCTGGTCGTCTATCCATATACGGTCTGGCTCTGAACCCCTCCTCCTTTTCCAGTCTATGGCGTTGTTCTCAAGATTCTCCGTCTTTAGCACCGCAGACCGCCTAGTGTAGCCTGCAAGCTCGTAAAGGTCTGTCATGGTAAGACATCCTACAGGGCAAGCATCCACGCACAGTCCACAAAACAGACAGTTAAGCAGGTTCATGTCAAAACGCACCACCTTCTTAGAGCCGTCAGGCATCTGCACCGCCTCTATTCTGAAAAGCGTTGGCATGGGACAGGCAGTCTGACACATGTAGCAGGCAACACACCTACTCTTACCCTTCTCGTAGCTCATAAACTTCTCTATTGCTTTCAGAGAGTCTGGCTCTGTGCCATCCCAGACAAAGTGTCCGTGAGCTCCTCTGTATCGCTTGGGCGGTGTGAGCTTCTCTACGGGATAGTTAGTAGTTATAGGCTTGCGCAGAAGGTTAGTAAGGGTTACCGAGAGACCTTTTATAAAATCTACAAAAAACACCGTTTCAAGTAAGCTTAGAAAAGCCTTCCTGTTTACCTTTTTTACGCTCATGGTGGACTATTATTTTAAGCCAGAAAGTGTCATATTGCAAAGCTTTTCTTTAAAATGTTTTGAATTCTTCCAGAGTATGAACTACAGGGTTTATAATATACATACCGCAAAAAGGCACTTCTCAAGAATGAAGCAATATGAAGTGCATCAGCAATAAACATATAGAGCTTCTCCTAAAACTCATCAAAAAGTTAGTCGCACAGCTCTCACGAAAATTAGAGGTGTTACAGGAGGATATATGGGCAGAATAGGTACAAGGCGGAGCAGTTGTTTAGGAATGTGAAAAGAGCTTGGTGATAGAGATAACATGAGGCTATACAAGCTTGCAAGTCTGTTTGTATTGGTAAGGTTCATTCTTTGGAACCTTATGACACTTCTGAAGCTAAGTTTTTTATGTTTTTCCACATGCGGTATAGAGTTATTGTCATATGCCCATGAGATAATTCTCAAACATTCTCAGCTTTTCTTTCTCACCTCTTAAAATTCTACCTTAGTGCTGTGTCTAATAAATCCCCGCCTTTAACTCGTGAGCGTCAAATCTATGCACCTCTTCTACCTGCAAGAACCTATTTTCAGTAGTTGAATAGGTGACTGTAAAAGTGGGAACTGTTATAAAATAATTTACCTATGTTTTTCTGGAAAAAGTCTCAGGAAGAAAAACTTGCGGAGCAAGGGGATAAAAACGCCATA
>JANWYC010000192.1 GCA_025057245.1 Aquificaceae bacterium
GACTTGTGGTTTAGCTATGGAAGCATGCATGAGACAAAGGCTTACAAAGTAAGGAAGGCAAAGAGTGTTGAGGTTTATGGGGATAGAGGATACAATGGTGTAGAAGGTGTAAAGGTATGTAAGAGCAAGGAGGACAGGTCCATAAGGCAGGTGGTAGAGGGTGTGATAAGCTGTGTGAAAAGTTTCAATTTTGTGAGCAGGTGGAGAAGTGGTATAACTTTGCTTGCTTACCTGTATGGCTATGCTATTGCCTATAGCTTTTTCAGAGGTCGGCTAAGATGCTATGGCTAATTTCTCACTCGACGTATGTTGTGTATTATACTATATTTTTGCTATTTCTTGAGACACTAACCTTTACCGCTTATAAACCTTGTTTTTTCTGCCTTGGAGGAATTTAAAACATCCTTTTAATAACCTATGGTTTCTTTCTCTTCCACCTTTTTTAAGTTCTTCAGTTTGTATATGTAAAATTCTCTTATTTTCTCACCCCTCCAGAATATAGGTAGTCTTATTTCTTCTATTATCTGTTCGCTGGCTGAAAGCACTCTCTCATCTATAGGTCTGTAGTCAACAAAAATGGCATCGCCTTGATAATCCTTTACCCACAAGTCATATTGATTCATTCTCCTACCTAAGTTCATGCAGTAAGTCCTAGGGTTGCCTTTTACATAAAAGGCGAGCTCCGCGCTTATCTGATAATGAGGGCTTATTACCTTCTCTTCAGCCTTTCTCAGCTGGCTAACAACAGAACCTAGCTCGTACCAACCCATGCCCGCTTTAGTGGCATCCTTTCTTGGTGGCAGTAGTTTCCCAATCCCCACAATGTCTAGTAATGGTGTAAAATGTGTTGTGATAAACATTAGAAAGCAAAAACCGTAGGTGGGTATAAGTAGTCTGCTTTTAGACAGATATAGGCTAACTAATATAAGGGCGGTAAAGTAGCTGAAACCGGACCAGTTAGCCTCCACCTTTTTAAACAGGGAGAGTATTAGAAAAAACAGAAAGGGGGGGAGAGAGAAAATAACTAAAAAGCTCTTCTTCTCATCCTTTAAACCTTCAAGCCAAAGAAAGGGCAGTAGTAAAAATGGTATAACTGAGAGTAGAAGAAGTTGACCCCCGATAAATTCAAGAAAACTGCTTAAGTTAATCAAACCCGCAGACTTACTGGCAAGTGTGGAAACATGCTTGAAAGACACAAAATCGTGTTTGTAATTCCAGTATAGAACTGGAAGACTTAACAGAAAAGCAGGTAATAGACTTGTGTAGGGTTTGTAATGTTTTAGCAAATGCCTTTTATACACAAGTGCAAAGAGCAGAGAGGATGGTAAGAGGAAAACCGCTGGATACTTACTTAAAAAAGCAAGACCAGCCAAGAAACCAGAAAAGAGCCACAAGCTGAGGGAGTTTTTCTCAAAGGCAAAGAAAAGCAACATAACCGATAAAGACCAGAAGAAGATAAAGGGTGCGTCTGTGGTCATAAGCAAAGAATTAAAGCTAAAACCTACTGTAAGCTGAGGAAGGGTGGAGGCAACAATGGCAGACCTGCGGTCAAAGAGTTTTTCAACGAACATATAGGTGAACATTGAAAGAAGGAAAGAAAGCACTATTGGCGTTATCCTTACCGCAAGCTCAGAGACTCCAAGAAGGTTTCTTGTTGCGTAGTTTAAATAGGCAACCATAGGAGGTTTGGAATAATAGCTAAGGTCGAGATGTCTTGACCAATCCCAGTACTGTGCCTCCTCTGGCGTTAGGTCTAAAGGGTAAAAGGTTACATAGGCTATTCTGAAAAGCACTAGGAGTAGGTTAAACAGCAAAACATACATCATCTTTTAAAGTGAAGTTCCTTACCCTCCATTAGCCTTTTTATGTTATCCTGATGTTTGTATAAAATTAGAAGGAACATCAAAAGAGCCATAAACACCACCTTAAAAGGATAATCAAAGATTAAAAGTAAAAACACCGCAAAGGCTGAGGCACTTAAAGAGGCTATAGATACAATACCTTTCCACTTAAACACAGCTCCCCAGAGAGCTAAGGCAAACACTGCGGAGAAAAAGGACAGTGCGGTCAGCGTTCCAAAAGCTGTAGCAACTCCTTTACCGCCTTTAAATCCATGGAAGACGGGATACACATGACCCAGAAGGCTTGCAAGACCTACAAAAAAAGTAGTCCAAGCGTCCGCACCGAAGTAAATCCTGGAAAGAAGCATAGGTAAAAAGCCTTTGGAAAAGTCTAAAAAGAAAACCGCAATCGCATACTTTTTGCCCAGAGCTCTACCCACGTTGGTGGCTCCCACATTCCCACTTCCCACCGACCTTATATCAACACCTTTCCATCTTGCTATGTGTTCTCCAAAAAGCACAGAGCCATACAAGTAGGCGAAGACTACAAGCAGGATGTTGTCCATAGAAATTATAG
>JANWYC010000193.1 GCA_025057245.1 Aquificaceae bacterium
AAGTGGTCAAGCGTGGCTATTACCTCCCAACCTATCTGTGTCTCGTCAAAGTAGATGGCACCTCCACCAGTTATCCTCCTTCCCACTTCTATGCCTTCCCTCTGCGTGTATTCAAGCCTTACTTCTTGCTCTACCGCTTGATGAAAGCCTATGAGAACGCATTCAGGCTTGAACTGTAAAAACCTTATTGTAGGAGGTATCTTGCCCTCCGCTACTAAGTCAAGCATGATTCTATCAAGAGCTATGTTCTCATAGTGTGGTCTCTGACCTGTATATAAAACACGCCACATGTTTACCTCCGATAGTTTATTTGAATTTTATAGTATAAACCATAATTCCTTGTAGACAAGCACATTGTGCTAACACACACGATTGTCTAATAAGCATCCAACAAGTTAAGTCCGTGTGAGCTGAGAGACCGCTTTGCATAACCATTTTGAAGCTTGATAGAGATTAGACTCTGTCCAAGTCCATCTCAAGAGCTTACGCTAAAACGCTTTATACTTCTCAGTAGTATAGCTTTACGGTAAGTGGTCGTAGCTTCTGATGTTTTGTCTAAAAATACTTTATGATGCTCAACTTCAGAATTTGAGCATGAGTATATGTGAATCAGAGACGAGAGATTTATTAGACAGTTGAACATTAGAAGTTCCGAAAATGACCATGGTAACGCTATGAGCCCTTTGTAGAGGGTTTTTTATGCAATTTTTCATACGATATGCATGTGGGCTATAATACTAAACCATGCTTGACCTTTTGATTAAGTCCGCCCTACATCCAGAGAGTAAAAAGCTAATAGACGTGGCTATAAAAGATGGTCTTATAGTGCGGATAGACGAGAACATTCAAGAGGATGCAAGGCAAGTTATAAAGGCTAATGGTAAGGTTGTCTTTCCTTCCTTTGCCAACATGCACACTCACATATCCATGAGTTTGCTCAGGGGTTTGGGTGCGGATATGCCTCTCATGGACTGGCTCAGTAAGGTTATATGGGTTTTGGAAGGAGAGTTTGTATCACCTGAGTTTGTAAGGGATGGAGCTCTCATCGGTATAGCGGAGGCTATATTGTCAGGCACTACTCTGTTTATGGATATGTATTTCTTTGAAGAAGCGGTGGCAGAGGTGGCGCAGCGTGCAGGCGTGAGGGCTGGTCTTGGTTTTGGTATTCTTGACTTTCCTACAAAGGTTGCCAGTTCTCCTCAAGAATACCTTCAAAGGGCAAGAAATTTTGTAAGAGAGTTTAAAAACCAAGAGCTCCTTTTCCCAGTTCTATGTCCTCATGCGGTGTATACCTGCTCCCCAGAGACTTTGAAGAAATCTCTTGAGCTTGCTCTTGAAGAGAATGTTTACATACACACACATGTGGCAGAAACTCAGTCAGAGGTGGAGGCTTCTTTAGAAAAGTTTGGCAAAAGACCCGTGGAGCATCTCCATTCCCTTGGTCTTCTCAGTGATAGAACTCTTATGGCTCATGTAGTATGGACTACGGAGGAAGAGAGAGGCATTATTAAGGAGAAAGGGGCGAAGGTGCTTCACTGTCCAGAAAGTAATTTAAAGTTAGCTTCTGGTATAGCACCCATCAGCGACTACGTTAGAAGAGGCGTGCAAGTGTGCCTTGGCACTGACGGACCTGCTTCCAACGACAACCTGGATATGTTAGAGGAGATGAGCTTGATGGTAAAACTTCAAAAGGGTGCTAATTTGGATGCAAAGGCTATGGATGCGAGAACTGCTTTGAGAATAGCTACGGAAGAGGGATTTAAGGCGGTAGGAATCAAAGCTGGTAAGATTGAGGTAGGATACGAGGCGGACCTTATACTCTTAGACGTTAGCGCTCCTCACCTTCAACCTCTCTTTGACCCCGTGGCGCAGTTGGTATACTCCGCCAAGTCTTCTGACATAGATACCGTAGTATGCAAAGGAAGAGTTCTAATGGAAAAAAGAGAGCTTAAAACCATAGACCCCCAAGAGGTCAACTTTGTCTCCAAGAAGTGGAAGGACAGAATAGATGCTTTTTTGAAACATAAAATTTTACATTAACGGGGTGTGGCTCAGGTGGCAGAGCGCCTGCTTCGGGAGCAGGAGGTCAGGGGTTCAAGTCCCCTCACCCCGACCATTAAAAGTCAAGGAAAAGCGAAAGTGACAAGGCTTATAAGAAAGTGCTTATATAACGCAAGTTAACAGGAATATTCAAAAACTAACGGAGATTTTCGGCAGTACTTCCGCAAAGGGAGGAAAGAGGGCATGAAGCCCTCAGAAAGAACGTCAAGGCGTGAAAAAGGCGAGGACTTGTGCCAACACGTGCTTGCAAGGTCTGGTTGAACCTCTGTTGGCATGGTCTGGGCAAGTGCAGTGATAGTGGTAGGTGATGTGGTTTAGGCTATTTAGCGTGATTTTGAAGTCTTG
>JANWYC010000194.1 GCA_025057245.1 Aquificaceae bacterium
TAAAGGTTATACCTATCCTGAGAGATGTTAGGTAGCCAACGCCTGTAGAGACCGCGAAGGCATCCATCTCATCCGGGTTTACCTCCATCCTTTTGAGCACCGCAGGCAATTCTTCAAGGGTTTTCTTACCTCTATCCTCATAAAAACAGGCGGTAACTTTTCCCCCTTCTATAAGGGTAGCATTTAGAAAGGAAAAAGAAGTGTCAAGAGCAAGTAGTTTCATAGAACCTTACCTTGAGTGGGGAAGTGTGAAAAGGACAATTTCTCATCAAACTATATATACTATAATTTACTTTTGGAGCGGGTGTGGCGGAACTGGCAGACGCGCTGGACTCAGGATCCAGTGGGCTTAAGCCCGTGAGGGTTCAACTCCCTCCACCCGCACCATTGAAATGGTGTCTTTGCGAGAACTCAAAGTAAAGGTGCGAGAAATTTCTCACAAAGCGCATAATCCATTATAATTATCCGCATGCTTCTGAACATAGTAACCGTTTTAAGCATGATTGCTATATCTATAAGTGGGCTGGCTATAGTTCTAGGCATATTCTTAATAAAGTCTGGGAAGCGAGATGCTCACAAGAAGGCTATGATAACCGCCTCGGTTTTTGCTCTGATTTTTGTTCTGCTTTACGTGCTTAGAAACCTTCTTCAAGCTCAAGGTCTTATTCCCATAGGAAAATACGAAGGACCTTACAGAGGACTTTTCCTTTTTATACTCTGGTCTCATACAGCCCTTGCCATAGTGAACTTTCCCCTTGCGGTGATAACTATCAGACATGCTTTCAAGAATGCCTTTGACAAGCACAGAAAGATAGCACCGATTACAGCCTCTGTGTGGATATATGTGGCTGTGACTGGGTGGTTAATATTCTACTTCATGCAGTTTTTAAACAAATGAACTTTAGAATAGGGCTTGGTTTTGATGCTCACGAGTTTGAAAAAGGTAAAACTTTAAAGTTGGGCGGTGTTAGCATAGATTTTCCAGAAGGTTTAAAAGGTCATTCAGACGGCGACGCTCTCTTACACTCTATAACAGATGCCATATTGGGTGCAATAGGTGAGCAAGACATCGGTGAGGTCTTCCCCGACAACGACCCAAGGTGGAAGGATGCGGACTCGGTTATCTTTCTAAAAGAAGCACTTAAGAGGATGGAGAGTAAAGGTTATAGGATTGTAAACATAGACTGTGTGATAATCACAGAAAGACCAAAAATAGCACCATACAAAGAGGCCATAAAGAAAAACCTATCGGAGCTTTTGCAAGTGCCTATACAAAACATCTCTTTAAAAGGAAAGAGAAGGGAAGGTCTATGCAAGGAAAACGGCTTGGCGTGTTTTTGCACGGTGCTTTTAAGCCATGAAGGTTAACCTTGTGCTTTCTGGAGGCGCCGCCCGAGGTGTAGCTCATATCGGTGTGATAAAAGCCCTTGAGGAGCTGGGTTTTGAAATAGTCTCAATAAGCGGTGTAAGCGCAGGAGCTCTCGTTGGAGCTTTTTACTGCGACGGCTACAAGCCTGAAGAGATGTTAAAAGTGGTAAAGTCAAGGGAATGGTTAAGATATTTAAGACCTACGGTGCCAAGACTGGGACTTGTTTCTCTAGAAGGTGCGGAGAAATACCTAAAAAACATGCTATCTGTAGAAAACATAGAAAAACTCTCAAAAAAACTCTGGGTATGTGCCTTGGACATTGTTAGCGGAAGAACCATAATCTTTGAAACGGGAAGCCTTTTCCCCATCGTATTGGGAAGCTGTGCTCTACCCGGTATTTTTGAACCTGTTAAATACAAAGGTTATGTTCTCGTAGACGGTGGAGTAACCAACAACCTACCTATAGAGCCTTTTGTGGGTAAAGAGGAGCTTTTAGTGGGTGTGGATGTGAACCCAAGCGTGTTTACAGAGAAGGTAAATAATATATTTCAGATACTTGTGAGAAGCTTTTTACTCTCCGTGAGGTCAAACGTGGACAAAAGGAAGGAAGCATGTAATGTGGTAATAGAACCAGACCTTCAGGGATATTCACCTTTGAGCCTTTTAAAGGCTGAGGAGCTATATCTTTTAGGTTATCAGAAAACTATGAGTGTTATGAAACCTCATGCCCGATAACAGAATAATCATAAACCCTTCTGAAAGTAGATATAGGGTAGCCCTAAGGGTTTTCAAACTGGCTTTGCCTGTAATACTTTCCAACCTTTTGTATACCGTTGAAAGCGCCTTTTCCATAATTCTGGTCTCCGGACTGTCCGCTACCGCGGTCGCCGCAGTTGGATACTCAGTTAACATGCTATGGTTTATCTACTCTCTCATGGCTCTTGCCTACACGGGAACTACGGTGATGGTAGCTCAAAGAGTGGGAGCTAAAAAAGACCCTTCG
>JANWYC010000195.1 GCA_025057245.1 Aquificaceae bacterium
AAAGGCAATGAAAGAGGTCAGGGAGCTCTGGGGTGAAGTGGAAGTTGACAGGCTTAGGGTGAAGCCAAAGGTTAAGATAACCGGTGAGTTTTGGCTTCAGACACACGAAGGTGAAGGAAACTACAACATAAAAAGTTGGTTGGAAAAGGAAGGTGCTGAGGTCATTCCACCGCCCGTAGCAATTTGGATGGACTATTTGATAAACATGGAACTGTTTAAACTTGAAGACTCAAAAGGTTTTGTGAAGAAATACTACCTTAAGAAGTTAGCCATAAACACCATAGCAAAGCTATACAAGTTTGTATACAACAGACTAAGGAAAGCTCTAAACAACATACCTAACCCCATGCCAGACCAGAGAACGCTTAAAGAGTTAGCGAAACCCTACTTTTACTACAGACTTACTGGTGGAGAGGGACACATGCTCATAGGTAAGGCTCTATACGCATACAAGAACAAGCAGTCTCACATGATATGCGAGCTCTCACCTTACGGATGCCTTCCTAACACCATGTCTGTAGGTGCTATGGCAAGGGTTCTGGGAGACTATCCAGACCTTTTGTATGCACCTATAGAGATAAAAGGTGATGCGGAGGTTCACGCCTACTCCAGATGTCAGATGATACTAACAGAAGCAAAAAGAAGGGCAAAAGAAGAGTTTGAAGAGGTTCTGGAAAAAACAGGCTTGAAAGTGGAGGATATTAGAGATTTTGAGAACAAACATCCCCACATTAAAAGGGCAACATACAAAGTTCCAAACTACGGATACGCAGGCACCGCCAGTAATTATGCTATGCATGTAGCAAGGCTTATGGGTCGTGTGCCTGCTTTGTCTGAAAAAACACTCTCTGTTGCTCCACACTCAGCAACTTCAGAGCCTGAGCCTGAGCATACAAGAATTGGTATGAATCACAGATGAGAGATTTGTAAGACGAGTGTAAAGAGAGTGGTATCGCTTGTAGTATCGGTTATTTGTTATTCTAAAGCCTAACTGAGTTTTCTTGAAATTAGCTACTCCCGAGGGTATTCCCTTCTGTCGGAGAAGGGTAAGTTAGAGAGCTCTCGCTAACGCTATTTCTCTCTGTATTCGTCGCTTATCTCCGTGTGGTGTATACTTACGCCTTGAAAGCTCATAGCTCAATCAAATGGTTAAACGCAGATAAACGTAGTTAGAAAAGAGACATTCCACATGCTCAAAGCTATATAGTGAAAGTACGGCGTAGTTTGATTTTGGGATAAGTTTGATGACTTTAATATGTTTGACAACAATTGCTTATCATACCACTTGACGTTTTCAAAAAAAGGTATATAATCATACTTATGGATGAGATAGCGAAGGTAATGGCAAGAGGGCTTATAGCCCTTCCCAGTGATGCAAGGAAGAAGCTGGGCTTGAAAGAGGGCGACCTAGTGAAGATAGAGGTCAAGGATGACCAGCTGATTATCAAGAAGGAGCAGAGGGTGTATGACCTCAAGGGTAGCTTACAACCGCAGAGTGGCGGTGTCAAAACCTTCGCCCAGATACTGGCGGAGGAAATGCAAAAACAGAAGGGAGGCAAGTGACATGGCAGAGCTAAGGGCTACAAATCCATACGAAATAAAACCTCCAGAGCCGAAGGTGCTTCCCAAAAACCATAGCCGGGGGCTGAACAACCTTTCGTCAGATGAATTCCTGAAGATATATATGGAGACGTTAAGATATCAAGACCCATTCCAGTCTCAAGACCTTTCAAAAATGCTTGAGGACATGACAAGGCTCAATCAGATAAAGCACATGAACGACATGAAAATCTTCATAGAAGGACTTAAAGGTTGGTTCAACCAAGTTACGCTCCTTTCAAGCTTAAGCCTTATAGGCAAAGACTTTGTATTCTCAACGGATAGGCTTGATACTGTAAAGGGTGGACAGTACTACTTGCTATCCTCAGAAGATATAAAGGGTGCGACCTTGAAAATAATGGATGGTGACCATGTTGTAAAAGAGGTTAAGTTAGATATTAAAAAAGGGCTTAATCCGATAAACTTAGAAGGCTTACCGAAGGGTCAATTTGAGGTAAAACTCTTCAAAGACGGAGTTGCTCTGGAGGGAGTTAGCTTAGGGTTTAAGGAAAAAATAAGGTCGGTAAGCGTCTCTGGGGGGGAGTTGCTTTTTGAGTTAGAAAGGGGAGAGTTTGTCTCTCCTTCAAGACTAATATACGCAGGAGGGATTTAGCCATGATGAGAAGCTTTTTTAACGCAGTCACTGGTTTGAACGCCTACAGGACTTGGATGGACATAACCGCGGACAACATGGCAAACGTAAACACCATAGGCTACAAGAGTAGCAGACCAATCTTTCAGGACGTGGTATCTTCGGTTACA
>JANWYC010000196.1 GCA_025057245.1 Aquificaceae bacterium
GGTTTTCGTAACATTCAACGTCTTTGACCTGAAGAAGTTCACAATGCCTCTGAGGAGAGAATGAGGTTTTTGAGCTTGGTTGTTTGAGCTTTTACGTCCTGCGCACCGAACAGACCTGAGCCCACCACCATTATATCCGCACCCGCTCTGGCAACTTCAAGGATGTTATCCTCCTTTATACCGCCGTCTATCTCTATGAGTATGCTTGGGTTCACCGCATCCACCATCGCTCTAAGTTTTTTTAGCCTTTGTAAAGACCTCTGTATGAACTTTTGACCGCCAAAGCCCGGGTTTACAGACATCAGAAGAACAAAGTCCACATAGTGCAAGGCTTCCTCAAGGAGACTCAGTGGAGTGCCTGGGTTTATGACCACTCCCGCCTTTGCACCCATATTTTTGATAAGCTCAAGGGTTCTGTGAAGGTGGGGTGTGTTCTCCACATGAACGCTCACCATGTCCGCACCAGCCTTTATAAAGTCAGGAATGTATCTGTCTGGGTTTTCTATCATCAGGTGGGCATCTAAGGGCAGGGGGCAATGCTTTTTTATGCTCTCAAGGAGAACGGGTCCGAAGGTGATGTTGGGAACAAAGTGTCCGTCCATGACGTCAAAGTGTATAATGTCCGCACCACCTTCTACGCAGGCTTTTATCTGCTCACCCAGTATCCAAAAGTCCGCAGACAGTATGGAGGGTGCTAAAAGCTTCATTCCGCCTCCTCCTCCACCCTAATTAGCACAGGTTCACTAGCCACCACGGGTAGGCTCTTTATCTCCTGCAGAGCATGACGCATGTTCTCTTCGTAAGCCTTGTGAGTCAGTATAACCAAAGGTACTATGTGTTCCTTTTCCCTTCCTGCTATCTTGCAAACCTTTTCCTTTTGCAGAACGCTGGCTATACTTATGTGGTGGTCCGCCAGCACTCTGGCAATGTTGGCAAGAACGCCCGGTCTGTCTGGCACATCAAACCTAAGATAGTACCTACTGTAAAAGTTCTGACTAAGTTTGTAGCTTTTCTCCTCCCAGTTTATACTGCGCCTGCAAGGTAAGCCAGAGACCATGTATTTAGCTATGTCCACTATGTCTGAGACCACTGCGGAGGCGGTAGGATGCGCTCCTGCGCCCCTTCCATAGAACATGGTCTTTCCCACAAAGTCCCCTTCCACGGTTATGGCGTTAAACACGTCCGAGACCTTGGCGAGCGGGTCTTCCTCAGGAAGGAAGGTGGGATGCACTCTTATCTCCAGCTCCTCCTCCCTTCTTTTGGCTATGGCAAGGAGTTTGAGAGTATAACCCAGCTCTCTGCCCAGCTCCACATCAAGAAGGTTCACATGCCTTATGCCCTCTGCGTAAACCTGAGAGAATGGAAAGAAGCCACCAAAGGCTATGTAGGAGAGTATGGCTATTTTGTGGGCGCTGTCCCAGCCGTCCACATCAAGAGTTGGGTCTGCCTCCGCATAACCCCTCTCCTGAGCTTCTTTGAGAGCCCCTTCAAAGGTTATTCCTCCTTCCAGCATACGCGTTAGAATGTAGTTGGTCGTGCCGTTAAGTATGCCGTAGATGGCATTTATACGATTACCCACTAAGGATTCCCACAGGGCTTTTATGATGGGTATGCCCCCACCTACGGAGGCTTCAAAGCCTACGCACAGACCTTTTTCCTGAGCTTTCAAGAATATATCTTGACCCTCCTCCGCTAAAAGATGCTTGTTGGCGGTTACCAAGTGCTTTCCTCTGTCTAAAGCTTCATGCATGAGCCTTTTGGCAAACTCCTTACCACCTACCAGCTCCACCACTATGTCAGAGTGCTCTAAAACTTCTCTGTAATCGTGAGTTCTCAACCCCTCAGGCACATGGAAGGACCTTGGTCTTTGCCAGTCTCTGTCCGCTACCTTTGAAAGGATAAGCTCTATGCCTGTTTTTTTTCTAATGGTTTGTGAGTTTTTTAGTAGGAGCTCTACCACTCCGGTTCCCACCACACCACAACCTACTATGCCAACCCTGACTTTCAACGCTTACCTCCTTCAAAGGGGGAGCTCACATCTTTGTAGGTTTTATCCTTATGGCTACCTCGTCTGGGTTTACCACCTCGCCGACGGAGATGAACACCTCTTCCACCGTCCCCTCCACGGGGCTATGAACCTCGTTTTCCATCTTCATGGCTTCTACTACGAACAAAACCTCACCCTCCTTAACCTGTTGACCCACATGAACCTTTATGTTTACCACCTTTCCAGATATGGGTGAAGTAACGTCTCCCACGCCTACTGGGCGCGGTCTTTTAGGTTTTACCTCCGTAGCGGAGGTTATCTCGCCGTAGGGGGAGGGAAGGTGCTCTATC
>JANWYC010000197.1 GCA_025057245.1 Aquificaceae bacterium
CACCAGTTCCACCACCAGTTCCACCACCAGTTCCACCACCAGTTCCACCACCAGTTCCACCACCCCCACCACAAGATGAAGCAGAGGCTAAGACAAAGACAAAAACAAAGACTAACATAGAGGCAAATATCAAGCTCATCAGCTTTTTCGCTTTCATGTCTTCCTCCTAATTTTTATTTTTATGTTCATAGTAATCATAGTATAGCTAATGTATAATCTCAGTATGATAAAAGTCAAGTGCTACGAGAGGATGTTTGAGAATTATCTCACAGGCATATGACAATAATCCTACACCGCATGTGTCGTGTCTAATATTAAGTTTGTGAGATAATATTATCTCATGAAGAGAGATTGGAAAAATTATAACGAAGAGGACCAGTAAGAAGAGGAGAAATACTCATTGACCCAGAAATATCTGATGCCAATATAACCCACATCTTCAGACGAAGGATGTGGTATAATAGGACCTTTAGTTTAAGGAGGTTTTAAAATGCGAGTAAAAGGCTCTTCTTCTAAAAAGTTTAAGAAGAAAATATTGAAGCTGGCTAAAGGCTTTAGAGGTCAGCGCAAGAACGTATACAGAAGGGCTAAGGAGTATGTCTTTAGAGCTCTCCAGTATCAGTATAGAGACAGAAAGCAGAGGAAAAGGCAGTTTAGGAGCCTGTGGATTGCCCGTATAAACGCAGCGGTAAGGCTTCATGGTCTCTCATACAGCAAGTTCATCAACGGACTTTCAAAGGCTGGCATAAAACTTAACAGAAAGGTTCTTGCGGATATGGCAGTAAGAGACCCAGAAGGCTTTGCTCAAATAATCAACAAAGTGAAGGAGGTTCTGGCTCAGCCTGTATGATGGACCTAAAAGAGGTTGAGGAAAGTCTTAAAGAAGAGCTCCAAAAGGCTGAAAGTCTCTCTCAACTACAGCAGGTAAAGGCAAAATATTTGGGTAAGAACGGTCTTATAACGCAGGCAATAGACCATATAAAGAACTTACCACCTGAAGAGAGAAGAGAATACGGTCGCAGAGTGAACCAGCTCAAAGAAAAGGCAGAGGAACTTCTAAGAGAAAGGGAAGAGGATATAAAAAAATCAGAGCTCCAGAAAAGGCTTTCTGAGGAATGGTTTGACCTTTCAGTCCCACTTGAGCCTGCCACTGGCACTTTACACCCTCTTAGCTTAACCTTAAGGAGGATAAAAGGTATATTCCTAAGCATGGGTTTTGCGGTTATAGAAGGTCCAGAAGTGGAGCTTGAGGCATACAACTTTGACATGCTAAACATCCCTAAAGACCATCCCGCAAGGGATATGCAGGATACCTTTTACGTAAACAAGGAAGGATATCTACTTAGAACGCACACATCACCAGTGCAGATAAGAACCATGCTCTCTCATAAACCCCCTATATACATCGTGGCTCCAGGCAAGGTTTACAGAAGGGATGACGACCCAACGCACTCACCCATGTTTCATCAAGTGGAAGGGCTTGCGGTAGACAAAGACCTATCCTTCGGTCATATGAAATACACCATAGAGACCTTCCTCAGGTCCTTTTTTGAAACAGATGTGCCAGTGCGTTTTAGAGCTTCTTACTTTCCCTTTACAGAGCCCTCCGCAGAAGTGGATATAGGCTGTGTTATATGTCAAGGCGAAGGATGTAGAGTGTGTAAACAGACTGGCTGGCTTGAGGTAATGGGCTGTGGTATGGTTCATCCAGTAGTTCTTGAAAACTGCGGCATCGATGCGGAGGTATACCAAGGATTTGCCTTCGGCATGGGTGTGGAAAGACTTGCCATGCTGTATTTTGGTATAGACAACATAAAGCTCTTCTTTGAAAATGATATAAGGTTTCTCAAACAATTTCGCTAATGTTTAAAGACTTTACGCCTCAGGAAAAGAAGATAGTTAACAGTATAACTTTTGCTGTTGCGGTTCGTATGCTTGGACTTTTCTTACTTCTACCAGTGCTCTCACCCTACCTAAAAACCTTAGAAAATGCCACACCACAGCTTATAGGTATAGCCATAGGCATATACGGTCTTGCTCAAGCTACTCTTCAAATACCTTTTGGCTATCTATCGGACAGATACGGAAGAAAGCCTGTTATCATAGCTGGCATGATTACCTACATCGTAGGTAGCGTGATGGCGGGTGTTGTAAGTAGCATGTGGAGTATGATTTTTGCCCGTTTTCTTCAGGGTTTTGGTGCGGTCTCCTCCGCTATTACTGCTCTAACCGCGGACTTGGTTAGGGAAGAAATCCGAGCAAGAGCCTTTGCTC
>JANWYC010000198.1 GCA_025057245.1 Aquificaceae bacterium
TGGGTATGAATGTTTTAAAAGAGGATGGCAGGATAGCCGGTGAGCTTCACTGTTTAATGTTGGTTCTTAAGATGGTTTCTATTGGAATAAGGCACATCTGTAATATGTCGAGTGATTGCTTCTCCGCTCACCTGTCTACGTATGAATTTTTAATGGTATTACCGGGAATGAACATAGACAATGCAAAGGAGTTGGGGAAAAAGTCTTGGAAATATGCACTTACGAAGCTAAAGCTATTTGTAATAAATTTGATGGTTTGAAGTTTACTGTGGCGGTTTTGAAGGGTGGTGCGGATATGAATGATGTTATAAGAAGAGTAGAAAACATCCTTTCTCTCCTAAAGAAAATGCCTCAGAACACCCTTGTAGTTGAGGATGACGAGTTTTGCAATGTTATTGCTTTAAGCTAAGCACGAAGTCTATAGCCTCTTCCTTTGTCTTTACTCTACCCTCTATTTGAGCTTCCTCAAGAGCTCTTTTTATTCTTCCTACTTCTGGTCCTGGTCCTATACCTACGAGTTCCATAATTTCCTTTCCGTCAAGAAGTGGTTTAACTGGCAGTTTTGATAGTTTTTCTCTCTTGAACTCCACAAGGTCATGAATGGTTTGTAGCAATTTTTCTATCTCTCCTTCACTATCTCCACTTCCTACCGCATCCGCTATGGCGTGAAGGAAAAGATATGGTGCTATATGACCGCACTCTTTCCAAAAGTTCGCTCTTCCTCTGTCTGTAAGTTGCCCCTTGCTAAGAGACTCCCTAAGGTAGAATGGTCTAAGGTGTTCTCTCACCAGCTTTGAAACAAAATCTGTCGCTTCCTCACCCCATCGGTAAGACCTTCCATACCGCTTTACTATGTCCGCACCCAGGCTGTCGTGATTGTAGAAGGTAACCTTTCCGTTTCTTATCTCAAAGGTGTGTGGTTTTGCTATGTCATGGAAAAGGGCTGAAAGCTTGAGGAGTTCCACGTCAGAAAACTCTCCGTGCACTTCCATCTTTCCAAAATCCTGCAAGAGCTCCGCAGGTAGATACCTATCCCTTTCCAGAATGACCTTTTCAAGGGTTTCAAGCACTTTAAAAACATGTTCCTCAAGAGGGTATAGATGATGCTCTCCTTGGTCTTTTACGTCCTTCCATCGGGCTGTGTCTGGGAAAAGAACCTGAAGAACGCCATGGTTGTAAAGGTCTTGGAGAACTCTGTAGCTGTTGTTGTTTTTGAGTATTTTGAAAAGCTCAAGGGTTATCCTCTCAGGTGAAGCTTTTCTAAGTATGTGTCCTTTCTTTTCCACAAACTGGTAAAAGTCTTCTGTAAGGTTCAGTCTTTTTTCCACCGCAAGACGAAAACCACGAAGTATTCTTACAGGGTCTTCTTCAAGGTTTTTGAGTGACACAGGTCTTAGAAGACCACTCTCTAAATCCTCAACACCGTGGGCAGGGTCGTATATGATAGTCTGTTTTGCACCTATACTCAGCACATCATCTATGCTGACTGCCATAGCGTTGGCTGTGTAATCTCTGGAAAGCAGGTCTTCAATCAGAGCTCTTTCCACATTTTTACCTTTTATCTGGGCAAAGTCAAAACGATACTTGTAGGGAGGAACTTTAAGAACTACTGTGGTAACTGTAGACCTTCTCAAAAACAGACTCTTCTTCTCAAACTCAAAGTAAGAACCCCCTATTTTCTCAGCCAGTTTTTTTCCTACTTCTTTAGGGTCGCAAGTTACCATAAGGTCCACGTCTATGTAAAAACCTACAGGCTCGCCTAAAAGTCTGTCTCTGACCCATCCACCTACTATAAAGCAGTAAGCTTCTCTGGGTAGCACCTTTGCTATGTCGTCAAAGTATGTCATGTAGAAGTTAAGCCCGTGGGCGGTGTGCTTTATGCCTTTCTCAAAGAGAACTTCTTCCATACTACGGATTTTAATGTATAGTATAATACATAACGTATTGCAAAAAAGGATAAATACATTAAGTAAGGCAAAATTTGGCGTTGTATGTAGTTAAGAGAGCTCTGTAAGATTTGAGAGGCAGATAGTTTGAGAGGGGGTTTTTAGAGGTGCGTATGAGAGTGCCGTGAGTTGCTTGAGTTTTTGTAGGTCTTTCTCTGAGAATTTTAGAAACTTCCTTGAGCTTTCTGCATGAGGTTATGTTTTATACTATAATATAAACACGCTGGGAGAAAAGTTGCTTCCAACCATTATTTTGAGGTTTTGCAGTGTCTGAGCTTACCCTCACCCATCTTGAGTTTTGACCTTGCTTTAAGAGAACTCTCT
>JANWYC010000199.1 GCA_025057245.1 Aquificaceae bacterium
CTCAAGGTTAAAGAGCAGAATAGAAGTGCTACAGAAAGAGTTCACATCCCTTATGGATGCCACAGAGGAAGATGTTCTTAAAGAATATGAAAGGTTAAAGAAGAAGCACGGGCTTCCTGTTGTGCTACCCGTGGATAACTTTGGTGCCTGTCTAAACTGTGGAACAAAGCTACCCTCAGCTCACTACTCTAAACTGGTTGCGGGAGAAGTGGTTTCATGCCCCTCTTGTGGAAGACTGGTATACTATGAAGGTGTCTTATAAAAAATTAGCTTCTGATTACGACCCTTACCTTATCATCGGGATGGTGGTCTTATGCACCGTAGGGCTCTTGGGTATATACAGCGCTACATACAAAGGGGGGATATCACCGCTTTTCGTTAAGCAAGTGTTCTATTTGGTAGTCGGCTGGTTGGTAATGCTTTTTCTCTCAAGACTTAACTTTAGAGTCATCTATGACATGGCACCAGCCATATACTTTTTAAACCTTCTTCTTCTGGTTCTTGTCCCGATTGCGGGAAAGACTGTATACGGAGCAAAAAGGTGGCTTGACCTTGGACCAGTAAACATACAGCCTTCAGAGTTGTTTAAGTTCTCCATTACCATATTCTCTCTTTACATACTTAGCCACACAAAAGGGTTGATAACCAAAGAAAGCCTCATACTCCTTAGTGCCTTTTCCATACCAGCGATTCTAACACTTAAACAGCCAGACTTAGGCACGACCTTATCCTACTTATTTATACTCGCACTTCTTCTTTTTCTTTTGAACGTAAAACTCAGATACTTCATACTTTCAGGTTTGCTTTTAGCTCTGGCTTCACCAGTTCTATGGCATCTTTTAAAAGACTACCAAAAAGCTCGCATCCTTGCCATGATAGACCCTTACGAAAACTATCATGGCAGTGGCTACCAGATTATACAATCTATCATAGCGGTGGGTTCTGGCGGTTTTTCTGGAAAAGGTTTGCTACAAGGCACACAGGCTCATCTTCTATTCCTCCCCGAAAAACACACAGACTTTATATTCTCCGTCATAGCGGAGGAATGGGGGTTATTGGGAAGTTTTCTGCTGGTATTTGCGGTCTTTCTTATTTTCTACAGGATAGTAGTCTATGCCATGAGGACGCCTCATACGGTGGAAAGAGCCTATCTTGGTGCTTTTGGTGGTCTCTGGCTCTTTCAAAGCTCTATAAACCTTCTCATGACCATGGGCTGGGCACCAGTGGTAGGAATGCCTTTGCCCTTTGTTAGCTACGGAGGAAGTAGCGTGCTAACTTTTTCCATTTTCATAGGTATTGCTCTTTCCATTATCAGGGAACAAAGAAACAGACCCATAAAGTTCGAAGATGGTTAAAGCTCTTTACTTTCACATTCCCTTCTGCTCTTATAAGTGCCCTTACTGTGATTTTACCTCCTTTGTTGAACCAGTCGCCGATTACAAAGCCTATTTAAACTTACTTCTGAAGGAACTTGAACTTTATGCTAATCTTTCCTTTCAGGTCAAAACCATATACTTCGGTGGTGGGACGCCGTCGCTGATAAAACCAGAGTTATACCAGTGGTTTCTAAAAAGGCTTTCCACCCTCGTTCCCCTTTCAGAAGTGGAGGAGATAACCATTGAGTGCAATCCAGAAAACTACGGTCTTGAGGAATATAAGAAGCTTAGAGACATAAGCTTTAACAGGGTAAGCGTTGGAGTTCAGAGTCTCAGAGAGGAAGGACTCAGAGCTCTCGGTAGGCTTCATTCTGTGGAAGATGCTCTAAAAAGCCTTGACTGTGCGCACAGAGCTGGCTTTGATAACCTTAATGCGGACTTTATATACGGCTACTCAGGACAGGGTATTGAAGAGCTAAAGCAAGAGCTCGAACTTTTAGCGGAGCTCCCTCTGAGCCACGCTTCTTTTTATCTTCTTACTCCTTACGAGGATACACAATTTGGACACCTATACCAGAAAGGACTTTTTAAACTTCCTGACGAGGATACTATAGCAGACATGTTTGAGCTTATAGCGGATAGGCTTGAAGGTTTGGGATTTGTTCACTACGAAGTGTCTAATTTCTCCAAGCCGGGTTACGAGTGCAAACACAACATGTTCTACTGGACGCAGGAGGAGTTTTTAGGACTTGGCACATCCGCTTGGAGCTTTGTAGGTGATGTAAGGTTTGGGAATACAAAAAGTATCAAACTTTATGCGGAAAAGGTAATGGCAGGCATAAGACCAGTAGAGCAGGAGGA
>JANWYC010000019.1 GCA_025057245.1 Aquificaceae bacterium
CACAAGGTCAAGAGCTCTCAGACTCTCTCTGTGTTGTCTTTTCTCCGCTACCTCACCAGATAAACCATGCAAAAACACTCCAAGCTTTAGAGCCTCTTCTATCACAAAACCCCTTCCAATAAGAGCAATTAGCACACCAGAAAGCACATCACCCACACCACCCTTTGCCATGGCAGGAGTGCCTCTGGTTGATAAGTATACCTTTCCGTCTGGTGTGGCTATGGCAGTTCTTGAAGACTTGAGCACCACATAACATCCATACTCGGTGGCAAAGTCCACCGCTACCTCAGTTAAGTTTTCAAGTATGTGGCTCTTTTGCAAACCAGTAAGCCTTTCAAACTCGCCCACGTGAGGCGTTAAAACGGTAGGAAATCCTCTGTCTTTGAGAATGCTAACCCCCAAGTCCGCAAGGTTGTTAAGCCCGTCCGCATCTATGAGCAAGGGCTTTTTCAAGCCCAGAATTAGACCCTTGACCACCTCCCTACCCTCTTCATACCTTTCCATACCCATACCTAAGGCCACTGCGGAGAACCTCTCTTGTATCTGTAAAACCTCAAACGCACTTTCCCTTGAAAGCCTGTGCTCCCCGCTTAAAGGTATGGTCATCTCCTCAATCAGGCTTGTCTCAAATACTGGATTAAGACCCTTTGGTATTCCTACGCTTACCAGACCTGCGCCTGCTCTGGTGGAAGCCCTCGCAGACATAATGACAGCCCCCGTCTTTCCCACGCTACCACCCACCAAAAGCACATGTCCCATGCGACCCTTGTGTGCGTCCACCTCCCTCTCTCGAAGATTGATGCTAAGCAAAACCTCCCGACGAACCACATCCGCGAACCACTTGGGTATGCCTATGTTAGCCACGAACAACCTTCCGCATTTTTTACTGGCGGGATGTAAAAGGTGGCAGAGCTTTGGAAACTGAAACGTGACGGTTATCTCAGCCTTCACGGATGGTTCAAAGCTCCTTCCAGAGTCGGCGGATAGACCCGATGGTATGTCCACGGAGACTATGGGAAGACCAGTGGCGTTCATCCATTCTATCCATCTTGCCCCTTCATCCCTTACTGGCGGTTCAAAGCCAGTTCCGTAAAGAGCGTCCACGAGCAAGTCAAAATCCTCAGGGTTTACCCTTTGTAAAGGCTCAAGCCCCAGACTTTTGAGTATGTTAAACTGTAAAAGTGTATCCGAGCTGAGTTTCTCCCCAAAGGGCAGAAAGTAGCCTACTTTGTAGCCTAAAAGATGCAAGTGCCTTGCCACCACCAGACCATCCCCACCGTTGTTACCTCTACCAGCCACTACTAAAACCCTTTTCCTCTCTGGAAAGTGCGTACTTATAACTTCCGCCACCGATAGCCCAGCCTTTTCCATGAGAACAACGGAAGGAATACCCACACCCTCTATAGCCCTCCTATCTATCTCTTGCATCTCTTTGGCTTTTAGAACTTTCATTAAGAAAATTTTACCAATACAATTCAGAAGAGCGAGAACGTTTGAAAGTTATTCTGGTAGGTATATACTTTGTGAACTCTTACAAAGTTAGACTCAAATTCTAAAATAGTCAAAGGTCAAGCCTTAGAGAGTTTTTTGACACAGCAACTTTAAAGTAGAGATACGAAGCGGTACCAGCGCGTGTATTTACTGATGTGGCGGAGCCGACGGGACTTGAACCCGCGACCTCCGGCTTGACAGGCCGGCGTTCTGACCGTGCTGAACTACGGCTCCTTCAGCAGATTATATTATAGCACATTTTAGGAGCGAGAGTTTATTTCTACAGTAGTTGAACGCACATAACAAAAGTTGAACGCGAAACTGCGCTTTATATATTTCTTCTCGTAAAGCATAAGCCTTGTAAAGCTACGGATAGGGAATCTAAAAGTACTTCCTGATGCTCCATGCTCAGCATCTTCAGAATTTGAGCCTAACCATGTGAGAATTCATAAAACTCTTATGAATCAGAGACGATAGGTTTATTAGACAGTTAGATATTAGACGCGGTAGTTTCTAGTAAAGCTCCAGACTTTCTTTGTTAGAAGTAGCTTAGTCTCGTGGCGAATCACAGTATAAGCTTAAGCTCTTAGGTAGACATTTCTAACATCCTTATTATAGGTCTTTTTGCCTTTTCTATGATGTCTTCTGGTAGTTTTACTTCGTTTATCTCCTCTTTTAGTGTTTGGTAAACCTTGGGTAAGGTTATGCCTTTCATAGTGCAACAATAGACGCTTCCGCAATAGTTCATAGACTCTGGAAATATGTATTCCTTTTCTGGGTTTTTCTTCATAAGCGTGTGCTTTAGACCCACCTCTGTTATAACTATGACCCTTTTGGCATCGCAAGTAGTAGCGTAGTTTATTATCTGAGAGGTAGAGCCTACGAAGTCCGCAAGCTCTATAACTCTTGGATGACATTCAGGATGGACTGCCAATTTTGCGTCTGGGTAGAGCTCCTTCAGTTTTTGCACCTCCTTTGCGGTAAACTCAAAGTGTGGAGGGCAGAAGCCTTGCCATATGATAAATTCCTTGTCTGGCACGTGCTTTTTTACCCAGTTTCCTAAGGCTTGGTCTGGTATGAAGATAACTTTTCTGCTATCTAACTTCTGAACTATTTTTACCGCATTGGCGGAGGTGACGCACAAATCGGAGACTGCCTTTACATCAGCGTTGGTGTTCACGTAAGCAACCACTTCACCATCAGGATGCTCTTCCTTTAGCCTTAGCACATCCTTGGCAGTTATCATGTCTGCCATAGGACAGCCAGATTCTGGGTTTGGGTGCAAGACCTTTTTCGTTGGGTTTACTATCTTTGCAGTCTCACACATAAAGCGAACACCACAAAAGACTATAATGTCTGCATTTGTCTGGGCTGCCTTTCTGGAGAGCTCTAAGGAATCTCCTACAAAATCCGCTATGTCTTGAACCTCTGGTCTTTGATAGTAGTGAGATAGAATAACTGCATTTTTCTCCCTTGCCAGCCTGCGCACCTCTTCTTGAAGCTCTTTTATTTCATACTGAGTTAACTCTGACTCCTTTTCCTTTAGCAGTTCTACGTATACCATAGTCCTATTAGAATATAGACTGAAATTGTCATTTAGAAGTATGGTTTTTCTCAGATTGTATCGCAGAATATAACCTTCTGCAAAAAGGGAACTCGTAGCTGAAGAGTATCCCTCAGCATGGACACCTATCCCATACTTTAGGTTAGAGGACTATGGCAGGCAAGCCCACAAGTGAGCTTCACGCCCTACCCCAGTGGCGTATGCACCACTCACTATTCGGAGTAAATACCAAGTAGTGAATGATTGTTTCACGCTATGTCTACACATCCCCCACTTAATACGGTCAAGTAGGTCAGTGGATGTGTTCACGACAGCACTAACAAAAGACTGAGTTTGTTAAGAGATTGAATGACAGTTGCTAAGACTATGGATGTAGAATCTACTGATGGATTGAGCGTGTTTCGTCTAATATTGAAGGTTTTATAAGAGCTCTCTTCAGAGATAGGTGTTAACGAGCATGTTTATAACTTTTAGCATAACCAGAGAACTTGTGTTATAATCTAATTATGCCGAAACTTTCGCCTAGAGACATAAGGAGGAAGATACAGGGTATAAAAAACACGCGAAGGATAACCAACGCTATGAAGGTTGTCTCCGCCGCAAAACTCAGAAAGGCTCAAGAGCTTATATACGCCTCAAGACCATACTCAGAAAAGCTTTACGAGGTGCTTTCCAGTTTATCTTCCAGTATGGAAATTGCATCACACCCTCTCTTTGAGGTAAGAGAGCAAAAATCTTGCGATTTGGTGCTTATAACTGCGGACAGAGGCTTAGCTGGTGCTTTTAACTCAAACCTTATAAAGCGTGCGGAGGATTTTATAAGAGAGCAACAGGAAAAGGGTATAAAGGTTAGCCTTGTGCTTATGGGCAGGAAGGGGGTTCAGTATTTTACCAAGAGAAAATACAACGTGCTGAAAGCCTACGATGAGGTTTTCAGAAAAGATATAAACTTCAATGTGGTAAAAGAAGTCGGTGAGCTAACGAGGGAAAGATATGTAAAAAAGGAGTCTGATTGCGTGCTACTTCTTCATAACGAAATGCTTAACCGTGTGAGCTACAAACCAGTTATGAGAGTGTTCTTGCCACCGAGTTTAATATGTGAAGAGGAGGGAGGAGAGACTAAAGAGAAAGCTTACGGCGTTTATGAGTTTGAAGTAGAAAGAGAGACGCTCTTAGACAATCTTCTGAACCTTTACCTTAACTACCAGATATACAGGGCGATGCTTGAATCCAACGCATCAGAACATTTTGCTCGCATGGTGGCTATGGATAACGCCACCAGAAATGCGGACGAGCTCATAAAAACATGGACGATGATTTTCAACAAAGCCCGTCAGGAGTCTATAACTTCTGAACTCATAGACATAGTCAACGCAGTAGAAGCTATGACCTAAGCACCAACATGCTACGTCTAACATCTAACCGTCTAATGAGTTTCTCATCTCTAACTCGTAAGAGCTTAGTTAGACTCAAATTCTGAAGTAGCGGGACATCAAACCTTAGGGGGTATGTTTGGGCATAGTAGGGCTCTACCGCCGACATTTTCAGCATCATTCTGCGTCTAATCTTAAGTCCCTATAAATCAACACCGAGAGATTTATTAGACAATTAGACACCGGCATGGCAATAATACAGGCGTATTTGAACACCTGTGTCTATGCTTAAAATCTTAACAAAACTTTAAATATTGACTTATATTTTATAACTTCATAATTTCTAACTACTGGAGGTTTGAAATGCTGAGAAAGGGTGCGGACATTGTTATAGAAACTCTAAAGGAAGAGGGGGTGGAGGTTATCTTTGGTCATCCCGGTGGTGCTATTATGGAGGTTTACGATGCCCTCTACAGAGATGGAACTATAAAACACGTGCTGGCGAGACACGAGCAGGGTGCTGGTCATATGGCTGAGGGCTACGCTAAGGCTACTGGAAAGGTGGGTGTGGCTATGTCCACTTCTGGTCCCGGTGCCACCAACTTGGTAACTGCGGTGGCGGATGCTTACATGGATTCTGTGCCAGTGGTCTTTATAACTGGTCAAGTGCCTACTCACCTTATAGGCAACGATGCTTTTCAAGAAGTTGACATAGTTGGCATAACCAGACCCATAACTAAGCATAACTTTCTTGTAAAGAGGATAGAAGACCTGCCACTTATACTGCGTCAGGCATTTTACATAGCAAGAACTGGGCGACCCGGTCCAGTGCTGGTGGATATTCCAAAGGATATAACCCAGAAGTTAAGCGACGTTTCCATTCCCACTTTGGAGGAAGTAAAGGAGGCTTTGCCCGGATACAAGCCTCACATAGAGGGTAACCTTCAACAGATAAAGAAGGCGATAAGGTTAATGTATGAGGCAAAGAGACCTGTTTTGTATGTTGGTGGCGGTGCGGTGCAGGCGGAGGCTCAGAAGGAGCTGGTGGAGCTCTCAGAGCTCATGAACATACCCGTCACAACTACCAACATGGGTAAGGGAGCTTTTCCAGAGCTCCATCCTTTAGCCCTTCATATGCTTGGTATGCACGGCACTTACTATGCCAACATGGCGGTATACAACTGCGACCTTTTAATCGCAGTAGGTGCGAGGTTTGACGATAGGGTAACTGGTAAAGTGGAGGAGTTTGCACCGCAAGCTAAGATAATCCACATAGACATAGACCCCGCTTCCATATCCAAAAACATAGTGGTGGACGTGCCTATAGTGGGCGATGTAAAGATAGTTTTGAGAAAACTTCTTGATGAAATAAGAAGAGAGGGTGTCAAAGTCTTGTATCCTGAAGAGAGGAAGAGATGGATTGAACAAATAGAAAACTGGAAGAGAAAACACCTCCTCACATACAACAAGTCTGACAAGGTAATAAAGCCTCAGTATGTTATAGAGCAAATATACGAGGCGACGAAGGGTCAAGCGATAATCGCCACTGGCGTAGGTCAACACCAGATGTGGTCTGCCATGTTTTACAAGTATTCTTTCCCAAGGCAGTTTATAAACTCCGGTGGTCTTGGAACTATGGGCTTTGGCTTTCCTGCGGGTATTGGAGCAAAGATAGGAAGACCAGATAGAGAGGTTTTTGTCATTGACGGTGATGGCTCTTTCATGATGACCATGCAAGAGCTGGTAACCGCAGTGCATTACAAGGTGCCGGTAAAGGTATCCATAATAAACAACGGCTATTTAGGCATGGTTCGCCAGTGGCAGGAACTCTTCTACGAAAAGAGATACTCAGAGGTAGATTTGTCAATACAACCAGACTTTGTAAAGCTGGCAGAAGCTTGTGGTGCGGTAGGTTTTAGGGCTGAAAAGCCTTCAGAAGTAAGGGAGATAATAGAGGAAGCCTTAAAAGTTCAAGACAGACCTGTTATCATGGACTTCTGCGTAGACAGGGAGGAGAATGTGCTACCTATGGTGCCCGCTGGCAAATCTTACAAGGATATGATATTGGAAGACGGTAAAAGGTCCGTGGAAGCGGAGACCATGTATCTGGTAGGTTAAAAGGAGGTATGTAGATGGCGGACATAACCGCAAGCGCAGGTCTTAACTCGGTAAAGTCACCCCTTTTTAGAGAGGTAAGAAAAGGAGAGGTGCGTAAGCACCTGTTGACGCTAACGGTGCGCAACGAACTGGGCGTGCTGGCGCGTATAGCCACTCTCATAGCAGGCAAAGGCTACAACATAGAAGGTCTATCTGTCGGTGAAACTCACGAAAAGGGTATATCTCGCATGACCCTGGAGGTCATAGGTGACGACGTGGTTATAGACCAAGTGGTAAAACAGCTTAGAAAGCTCATAGATAGCCTTAAGGTAAAGGACCTGACGGACACACCCCATGTGGAAAGAGAGCTTGCTCTTATAAAGGTTAACACCGTGACACCAAGGGCAAGGGATGAGGTTCTCAGGCTGGTGGAGATATTCAGGGCTAAAATAGTGGATGTTTCGCCCGAAACCTACACGGTTGAAATAACGGGAACTGAAGACAAGATTAACGCCTTTATAGACCTTGTTAGACCTTTTGGCATTAAAGAAATGGCAAGAACCGGCAAGGTAGCTATGAAAAGGGAAAGTGTTCCCCAAGAGGAGGACTAAGATGCAAGTTAGAGCTCTTGAATTTAGAGTGGAAGATGTGAAAGAGCCTGTAGGTATTTTTGTTTTTGAAGACGACAGAGAAAACCTTAACTTTCTCGGAGGTTTAAGAGACCAAGTGGAAAAGCTACTATCTGTGGAAAACTTTAAAGGTAAAGAAGAGAGCATAGCAAAGGTTAGCCTTTTGGTGGAAGATAAAGTAAGGGTTTTCTACTTGGTAGGACTGGGTAAGAGGGAAAAGTCTACGGAAGACACATACAGAACCGCATCCGCTCTTCTGACAAAGAGGGCGAAAAAAGACAATGTAAAGGAGCTCTACCTTTACGCAGGTGAGCTGAGCTTCAGAATCAGCAAGGCAGTAGCGGAGGGTGCCATTTTGGGAAGATACAGGTTTGACAAATACAAGACAAAGAAGGAGGAGGAGGAAAGGGTAGACCTTGAAATGCTTTGCGTCCACGGTGCGGATGAACAAGGTATACGCATGGGTGAGATTTTTGCAAAGGCTCAGAACTTTACCAGAGACTTGGTAAACGAGCCCGGTAACGTAATAAACCCCATAACCCTTGCGGAGATTGCACAAAGGGTGGCTCAAGAGGGAGGTCTACAGTGTAGAGTTTACGACGAGAAGGAGATTCAGGAAATGGGCATGTATGCCCTGTGGAGCGTAGGTAAAGGTTCTGCTACGCCACCTCGCTTCGTCCACATGGTCTACAAACCAGAGGGCGAGCCTAAGGCAAGGATAGCGGTAGTGGGTAAGGGTTTGACCTTTGACAGCGGTGGTCTAAACATAAAGACTGGAGACTACATGAGAACGATGAAAATGGACAAGTCTGGAGCTTGTGCGGTCATAGGTATTATGAAGGCGCTCTCTGAGCTAAAACCTCAGGTGGAAGTGCACGGCATCTTTGGCGCAGCAGAGAACATGCCCAGCGGAACCGCTTACAGACCCGACGACATCATAAGGGCTATGAACGGAAAGACTATAGAAATAGACAACACAGATGCGGAGGGAAGGGTTACCCTTGCGGATGCTCTCTCTTACGCTTCAAACCTTGGCGTCTCAAGGATAATAGACATGGCTACGCTAACGGGTGCGTGCATGGTGGCTTTAGGTGAGTACACCGCTGGTCTTTTTACCAACGACAATGGTTTTGGTGAAGAGCTCTTAGAGCTCTCAAAGCTAACTGGTGAAAGAATGTGGAAGTTACCATTGGACGACAAAAAGCTAAGGGAGAAGATAAAAAAGGGTGAAGGAGACGTGCTTAACTCTGGGGGTCGCTACGGTGGTGCTATAACCGCGGCCATGTTCTTAGAGGAGTTTGTAAAGGAAGGCATAAAGTGGGTGCATCTTGACATAGCGGGACCGGCACATCTGAGGGAAGAGTTTTCCTACTACGCAAAGGGTGGCACAGGCTTTGGTGTAAGAACATGCTTAGAGTATGTCATAAAACTAAGCGAAGGAGAAAACCAGTGAAAGAAAGCTTGGAAGTGCACCTTCTGGGAACTTCTGGAGGTAGGGCTAAGGGAAAGCATAATGTATGCATATACCTTCCCGAGACGGTTATAATAGATGCGGGAAACATCTTTGCTCTTGACGGAGAAAGGCTTTTGAAAATAGAGCACATAATCCTTACGCATTCTCATCTTGACCATCTGGTAGACCTGCCTTTTCTCATAGATTACACATACGGTCTGAGAACTAAGCCTTTAAAGGTTTACGGACTATCTCATACTTTAGGATCTCTAAGAAAGAACATTATGAACTGGGACATATGGCCAGAGTTTGGAACGCTAAAATTACCTATGACTGATGAATACGCAGTGGAATACATAGAAATGCAGCCTCAAAGAGAATACAAGATAGATGGTTATAGTATAATGCCTTTAGAGAGTAAACACACGGTGCCTACAATAAGCATCATGGTTAAAAAGAACGGTAAAGGTTTTGTGTACACTTCAGACACATACAAAAACCCTTCTTTATGGGAGATGGTGGAGAAGGATACGGAGATAAAAGCGGTTTTTGTGGATGTTTCTTTCCCCTCTTACATGTCTATGGTGGCTCAAGCGAGCATGCACAACACACCCCAGAGTTTGTCCGAAGACCTAAAGTTTCTAAATAGGAAAGATGTAAAAGTTTACGCCTTACACATAAAACCTTCTCACCAGTTAGAAGTTGTAAAGGAACTGAAATCGATGAACCGAAGGGTATATCCCCTCACAGGCGCAAGAAAAATGAAGATTTAAAATTTACAGGGAGGTATAGACGTGGAGATTAAGGAAGAGATGATAGCCAAGATAAGGAGTATTGGCGAAGAGGTAAAGTTTAACATGGGAGACATTATACTCCACGAGGGAGAAAAGGGTGACAAGGTTTTTGTCATACTTAGCGGGCATGCGTCCGTCTTCAAGAAAGGACCGGACGAAGATGAGGTTTTTGTTGGGCTTGTAGGTCCAGGAAGTGTGCTTGGTGAGATGGCTATCTTTTTGGAAGGCGAGAGAACTGCAACCGTCAGGGCTTCTTCCGTGGTAAGAGCTCTGGTTTTTGATGTGGACCAGTTTTTGTCTGCGGTCAGCAAAGTGCCAGAGCTTGCCCACAGCGTGTTAAAGGAATTATCCAAGCGTGTTAACAGTCTCAACCGAAGGATAGTAAACGTTATCACTTCAAAGCTGATGTATGTAATAGGTATGTATCTCTTAGAAAATCAAAAGGAAGAGGCTTATTACTATCCGTCTGAGGAACGAATCGCGGAGTTACGTATAAAGAAGTTTTGTGCGGAGTATGGAGTAGAGGTAAGCAAGATAGAAGCAGTTCTGACAACTTTTCAAAAGGCTGGTGTTTTAAGCCTTGAAAAATCATCCATTTCCGCAGATGATGGGAAGGAAGATACGCTATATATTGTAAGGTTTGACCCTAACAAGCTAAAGTCCTATTTAAGGAGCATAGCATATGTCTGATAAATTAAGAATTCTTCTCAACTCTGCGAGTCAGATAGCGAAGGAGAGGGAGGCTGAGAAACTCATACCCATACTGGCGGACTTGGCGAGAGAGCTTCTTGATGTGGATAGATGTAGTCTTTTCCTTTACGATAAATCAAAGAATACGCTTTATACACTGGTAGCCCACGGAGGTGTGAGAATAGAAGTGCCAGCGGATACAGGTATAGTAGGTGCATCCTTCAAAAGCGGTGAAATCCTTCTCATACCAGATGCATACGCTGACCCGCGTTTTAATAGGGAAGTGGACAAAGCCACTGGCTACAGAACAAGAAACATACTTGCAGTTCCTCTTACTGATAGCAAAGGTAATGTTCTGGGAGTTTTTCAGGCTATAAACAAGTTGGACGGCGGTTTTAGTGCGCAGGATGTAGACCTTTTAAGTTTACTGGCAACTTATGCGAGCAATTCTATTGAGGCGGGCATGCTATACGAAAGGATAAAGTCCGCATATAAAGAGACTGTAATGAGACTATCCTACGCAGCTGAATACAAAGACCCAGAAACTTACAACCATATAGTGCGAATAGGAATGATGTCAAGCCTGATAGCTCAAAAACTGGGCTACGACGAAGAGTACTGCTATAACCTTCAGCTGGCGGCGCCCATGCACGATATAGGAAAGATAGGAGTGCCAGATGCCATATTACTTAAAAAGGGAAAGCTGGAGGGAGAAGAGTGGGAAATCATGAAGAGACATACTGTTATAGGCTACGAGATATTAAAAGACAGCGATAGTGAGCTTCTTCAG
>JANWYC010000001.1 GCA_025057245.1 Aquificaceae bacterium
TTGCATCTCCGTAGTTTTTATCACTAAAAATCAGTTTGTAGTCTGGGACTGAAAAAACTCTCAAACCAAAATTACCACCAAGACCTACCGCAAGATACTTGCCATCCTTTGAGTAAGAAAGGGCAAAAACAACCTCAGGAAGAGCTTTGATACTCTTTATGATTTTGCCAGTCTTTAGGTCAAAGATGTAAATAGTAAAAGTCTTCCCATCCCAACGTCCTGTCCAACCTCCTACTGCAAGATGCTTACCATCGGGCGAAAGTGCTACCGTGTATATCCTACCCTCGTCGCCCTCGTCTATTGGCACTCTCAGGGCTTTTGCCAAGTTTCCTGTCTTTAGCTCCCATACTCTTACTGTCTTATCAGTCGAACCTGTTATCAGATATGTCTGAGAAGAGTCTACTGCTATTCTCCATATAGTTGCAGTGTGCATCTGGGTTTCTATTCTCAAAAAGGGCTTTGTAGGCACTTGCCGTGCCAGTGCCTGAGATAAGAGAACAACAAGAAGTAAGGCTAACAGCTTCATGCTTTACCCTCCTTAAAGCATTATATCTCAAAAAATCTGAAACACCTCGTGAAACCACTGCGTGATATAGCGGGACGAGTTTGAAACAAAAATAGTCTAATATAAATATTGCAGTAAGGAATTCCGGGAGCTTATAACTAGTGCGCAGATTTTTTAAATAGACATAGTGGAACCAATAGGACACAAGGCAAGGGAAAAGAACAAAGCTTATAAGGCACAATACGACGCAGTGTTAAATAGGCTTGTTGGGGAATTTATTAGATTATTCTGTAGGCAAGACGGTGCGGTGGACTGGGAGAGGCTTGTAAGGTTTGCCTCCGAAAAGGGATATAGACTGAGGAGAATAGGAACATACCGAGGGATACTCAACTTAAAAATCTTCAAGGTTTGGGTTAAATGGGATGCTTCCATACTCTCCACCTTCTACTATTACCTTCCTACCATCTACTTTTACCCTGCCTTGAGAAATCCAGCTTATAACCTGTGGAAGTATTCTGTGTTCGTAAGAAAGTATCCTGTGGGAAAGGCTCTCTTCTGTATCTTCTGGAAGCACTGGCACGCACGCCTGAGCTATTACTGGTCCGCCGTCAAGCTCTTCCGTAACAAAGTGAACTGTGCATCCCGCTATTCTGACGCCGTATTCAATCGCCTGTCTCTGTGCGTTTAAACCCTGAAAGGCTGGTGTAAGAGAGGGATGGATGTTTATCACCTTCATCGGAAAGGCATTGAGAAAGGTTGATGAGAGTATGCGCATAAAGCCTGCAAGCACCACAAGCTCCACGCCAGCCCTTTTTAGCTCTTTTACTATAGCAAGCTCAAACTCTTCTTTGCTTAAAAAGTCCTTTCTCTTTATAACCATGTATGGCAATCCATGCCTTTTACACCTTTCTATAGCCTGAACACCTTCTTTGTCTGAGACTACTAAGGATATCCTGTCTTTAAGTTTACCTCCTTCTACAGCATCTACTATGGCTTGAAGGTTTGAACCCCGCCCCGACACAAGAACGCCTAAATTCATGCTATCATATTCTACTCCGAAACACCGCAAAAGGAGGAAATAGATGAACATAGAGTTTATAGGAAAGGGTATTGAATGGACTGAATCTATGAAGGCATTTGTAGAAGGTAAGTTGGAAAGGTTTAACAGATATCTTAGAGAAGCGGAGGAAGACCAAGTAGAAATAGTGGTTACTATGTCCACACCAAAGGCTAAGCAGAAAGACTTTGCCGCAGATAGCAGACCCACACTATATAGAGTAGATATAGACGTTTACTTAAAAACTTGGGGTGGTGGTGCTCTGCACGCTTGGGATGAAGACATAGACCCGTTCTCAGCCCTTGACAGGGTCATGGACGAGATAGAGAGACAGCTGATAAAGTTGAAACAAAGAAGGCACGAACTGAGAAGAAGGGGGCACAAGATAAAAGAAGAGCTCATCATGGAGGAGATACGCCCGCACGAGGAACGGGAAAGACCCCTTATAGTTGAAGAGGAGTTGGTAGTGGAAAAACCCATGAGCGTAGAAGATGCTGTTTTCGAACTCCAGCACTCTGGCATATACTTTTTACCTTTCATAGATGTTGAAACGGGAACGCTTAAAATAGCCTACAGAAAAAGAGGAGGAAACTACGGCATTCTAAACACAAAGTGTAAAGGTTTGTAGCTATTAGAGATTTACAGTATGTCATTAACGGGAGAAGCGTGTATGCGTCAAGCACTCCTAATCTCTTCTTGGGGGGAGTAAACACAGGAAGTGCGGACGGTTTATATTATTTAAAAATTGACATATAAAGGAGGTAAGCATGTTAAGTAGAGAACAGCTGGAGCTCTTAAGAAACAAGTTGATGGAGGAAAAGGCAAAGCTATTAGAAAGGTTCAGAAAAAAAGAGGACACTCAAGCAAGGATTGAAGAGGAAGTTAAAGAACCAGGAGACCTTGAGGACATAGGACAGATGACCTACACTCAGGAACTCTTGGACACTCTCTCATCCAGAGAGATTTTTATAATAAAGGAAATAGACCACGCGCTTAGCAAAATTCACTCTGGAACTTACGGTTTGTGTGAATACTGCGGTGATGATATACCCTTTGAAAGGCTCATGGCTATTCCTTGGGCCAGATATCACGCTCACTGTGCGGAGAAGGCTGAGGAAGAGGGCATAGTCCCCACCTACCCTGCCATGACCTTTGAAGCAACCATCCCAGAGGAGATTGAACTGCAAAGAGAAGACATCACCGAGGCATGAATTTTGAATTCTACCTACCCGTTGAAGTGCTCTTCGGCACAGGTTATGCGGACAAAGTGGGGGAGGTAGGAAAACGGTTCGGTTACAGGGTGCTTGTAGTCACTGGAAGAAAAAGCACTAAAGAAAACCGCACTTTAGAGAGGGTGTTAAACTCTCTAACCAGAAACGGTGCGGAGGAAGTTCTTATTTACGACAAAGTGGAAACAAACCCTACCGATAAGATGGTAAACGAGGCAAGTAAGCTCGTAGTAGAGCATAGGATAGACTACATAGTAGGTCTGGGAGGTGGTAGCAGTTTGGACGTAGCAAAGGCGGTATCCATCGTATCCTCTAACGAAGGTTATGCCTGGGATTATGTGAACTATCCAGAAGGTCCAAGGTTAATACCCTTTCTTAACAGACCTGTTATTTGCATACCTACAACCGCAGGCACTGGTAGTGAGGTCAACAGATATTCAGTGTTATCCAACACTCTTAGAAAAGAAAAACTGGTTCTATCTCACTCTCTAAACTATCCTAAAGTAGCCATTATAGACCCAACTACCACCGTAAGCATGGATAGGAGGTTAACCGCCATTACTGGCATTGATGCTCTTATGCACGCTCTTGAGTCGCTTACCAATAAACTCTCCAACATACTCGCAGAAGAGCTTGCGGTAAAAGCTATTACTTTGATAAAAAAGTATCTACCCATAGCGTTGGAAGAGCCAGAGAACCTTGAGGCAAGGTCTTATATGAGCTATTCAGCCATGCTGGCAGGTATAGCTATAGACAGAAAGAGAGTTGCTCTCATACACGGAATGGAACACCCCGTATCCGCCCACTACCCCAACATAACCCACGGTGAAGGTCTTGCGGGTTTAGCGGTAGCGGTTACGGAGTTTAACTACAAAGGCAACAAAGATAAATACTCACTCTTTGCGGAGCTGATGGGATACAAGCCTCAGCCACATATGGCGGTAAAGGCAGTAGAAGACTTTTTGGAAAAAGTAGGTATGAGGGTCAGTTTAAAAAATTTAGGCGTAGAAGAGGAAAAAATAGAACGGTTAACCGAAGACGTTTACATGCTTTCAAGAGGTCTTTTCTCCATAAACCCTGTAGAACCCACCCAAGAGGATATATTCAAACTTTACGAGAAGGCTTACGCTGGTTTTTGAACGCTCTCTGAAGCTCTGCATTCAAGAGCTTTAGAATAGTGCTACTCGCAGTTCTATTAGTTTACCGCTTTTCCCTACAGTGCCCAATACGTAATGTCTAATAAATCTTTCGCTTTTAACTCATCTGGGTTTTGATAGTTGATATTATAGTATAAAACAGGACTTCATGCAGAAAACTCAAGGAGGTTTCCAAAGCTCTCACAAGAGGACCTATATGAACCCGAACAACTTACAGCACTCTAATACACCTCTCTAAAAACCTGTCTTAGGCTATCCACATGCTTCCCAAATCTCACAGAGATCTCTTAAATACATGCAATACTAACTTTTGTCTTCCTTAATGCATTTAACCTTTTTCGCAATACATTATGTTTTATACTATAGTTTATGAATACCAAGTCCCGGAGTGTATTTTTAGACAGAGCAGATTCCAACTGGTTCTAATGCAGAACAAATCCCGCCCTGCGAACACAAACATACCCCAATTTTGGTGTCAACTACTTCGTTTAGTAAAGAGCTTGATGTATACTAAGCAGGATGTTTAAGAGTTTAATCTGGCTTCAGGAAGTGGGCTCCACTCAGGACTTCGTTAAAGAAAAGGACATGCCTACAGAAACCGTGGTAGTTGCAAACCTACAGACCAGAGGTAGGGGTAGGCTTGGAAGGAGCTGGCACTCGTCGGAGGGTGGACTTTACTTTAGCTTCTCACTATACTGCGGTTTTAAGGACGAGGATACTCTTCCTCTTGTTATGGCATGTGCCATTGCGGATTATTTGGAATCCATAGGTTTTGTGCCTGCCATAAAATGGGTTAATGACCTTTACCTAAGGGGTAAAAAAGTTTGTGGAGTGCTTGTTGAAAGGCTAAAGGACAAGCTCGTCGTAGGTATAGGCATTAATGTAAATCAGAACACTTTTCCTGAGGAAATAGAAGCCACTTCTCTACGCATAATCTCTGGCAAGACTTTTGATAGAGTGGGGATGCTTCTGGGATTGTTAAACCATATACAGGAAAGTATATGCAGACTGTCAAACCACGGATTTTCTGCCTTCAGACATGAGGTGGAAAGAAGGCTACTCTTCAAAGACAGCGAGGTGATTCTCTATACGCCTGAACCAGTGGTAGGGATATTGCAAGGTGTGGGCTTGGATGGAAGTCTTTTGCTTCTTACTCAGGATGGGTTAAGGTCTTTTCGTATAGGAGAACTTTCCCTTAGAGCTCTGTGATACTATATAAGCAATGCTTCGCATAGCATTACCAAAAGGTAGGCTCTTTGAGGAGACTTTGGAGCTCTTTATCAAAAAGGGCTTACTTCAGCAAAGACTGGATGAAGGAAGGAAGCTGAGCGTAAAAGTTGACGGTTTTGAGTTCCTATTGGTAAAGCCTTTTGACGTGCCTGTTTACGTGGAAAACGGCGCTGCGGACTTGGGCGTGGTGGGCAGGGATGTTCTTTTAGAGAGAAAGCCAGACATTTATGTGATGTCAGATTTACGCGTAGGCTTTTGTAAGGTGGTTGTTGCAGGGAAAGAGGAGAGCAGGGAAACATATTACAAAAGCTCTTACATCCGGGTAGCCACCAAGTATCCAAGGATTACTCAAGACTTTTTTCTCGAAAAAGGCGTGAAATGTAAGGTTGTAAACCTGAGTGGCTCTGTGGAACTTGCACCACTTATAGGTCTTTCGGACTACATAGTGGATTTGGTCCAAACAGGCAGGACATTGAGAGAGAACAATTTGGTAATCATAGAAGAAATAACACACTCCACAGCCATGTTAGTGTGCAACAGAACAAGCTACAGAAACCTGAGGGAGGAAGTTCTCAGCGTAGTGGAGAAGTTTCTGGATTAGAGGTCTTGAAAACCTTCTCGCTCGAATTGTGAGCTTTACACAGAAAGATGAGAATGTTTAAAATTCGCTATGTCTTATGTTTGTTAGGCTTACGAGTTGCTTTGTAAAAAAGTGCTTTATTAGGTCTGATATTCAACCTTACTGCGCTTAACATCTAACCGTCTAATAAGCTTCTCCGCTCTAACTCTTTAGGGCTTTGTGAACTCTTGTAGAGTTATACTCAAATCCTGAAGTAGCCAAGCATCAAGCCTTAGAGAGCATTTTTGGACACGGCAGTTTTTTATTAGCCACTTTTTATTGCTGTATAATCTTTTCCATGATATTGCTTTTGAATTTACTTTTTGTTCTTGTAGTCTTCTCTCAGGAAGTGAAAGTCTCAGCCATAGTGCAGGGTATGGTGGAGAAAATCTACGTAAAAGAAGGTCAGCGTGTAGAAAAGGGCGATGTGCTTTTACGCATAGACCCAGTTCTTTACACTACTCAGAGGGATAGTCTTAAGGCTCAGCTTGAGGCTCAGAAGGCTACCTTAGAAAAGATGGAAAGAGACTTTAAAAGGTATGAAGAGCTTTTTAACAGAGGACTTCTTTCAAGAAGCGAATACGAAGACTGGAAGAACAAATACGAAAAAGAGTTAAGCCATCACCAATCTCTAAAAGCTCAAGTAGAAAGAGTAGAGAAGCTGATAGAGTATTGCACCATAAGGTCTCCCGTGCGAGGAGTAGTTAGGAGGATTTTAGTTAGAGAGGGCGTCTTTGTAAACGGCACTGTAAACCCAGAACATCTGTTAACAATTCAAGAGAGATAACTACATAATGCTGTATGCAAAAATGCTTTCTGAAGTTTGATGTTAGCACAGACACTTATTCCATGCTTCAGGTTAAAGGACTATTGCGGGCAATCCCACCAGTGAGTTCCACGCCTTACTCCAGTATCGTTCACACCACTCATCACTCTGGTAAATCCCGAGCATTGAAGTATTGTTTCATGCTACGCCCACACATCCCTTACTTGACACGAGAATGTAGGTCAGCGGATGCGTTCACGACGGCGGTAAGGATGGATAATACACAGCAAAAAGCTAAGTTTGCCAAGAGATTAAATCACTAATTGCTAAGACTAATACTAATTCGGAGTTTGAGCTCTAATATAAGCCAAAAAAGAAAGATTTATTAGACAATTAGACATAACGACTACCTAACCACTTCCCACTCAGTTATAAGATGCTTCCCTTTCTTAAAGTTAGACCTTAGCCTCAAGTGTAGAAGATTTTTTAAACTTTTGAAGCCTTCGCCTCCCACAAGAGTAGGCACGTTCTCTCCACCTACTATCACGGGAAGGTGTATAAGCCTTATCTCGTCCACATAACCTCTTTTGATAAACTCCCAGTTTATGGAAGCTCCACCTTCTACCATAAGGCTTTTTATTCCCCTCTCGTAAAGGGCGGGCAGTAGCTTATCAAAGTCTACCAAGTCTTCACCTACTACCATCACCTCCGCACCCAGAGCTCTTATTTTCTGCAGTTTTTCCCCTGGTGCGCGCTTTGTGGTAACTATCAAAGTAGGCGCGTCCTTTGAAAATATGTTGGCATCCAATGGCACGTTGGCAGTGGAACAAGGTATTATTCTTGTAGGGTTTTTCCCTTCCACATACCTCACAGTAAGGCTCGGGTTGTCAGTCCTGACGGTTTCACAACCTACCATTATACCGTCCACTTTTGCTCTGGCTTCGTGAAGATACCTGTAAGCCTCTTGGTCCATTAGCGTCATAAGTTCCTTACTGGAAGCACCCCTGTATAGAGTGAGCTTTCCATCCACGCTAACCTCTGAGACTATTATCACATAAGGTCTCATTCGTATTCCCTCCCATAGTGCTTGTAAAGGTAGATTATCCTCAGCATCAAAGAAGCCATGGTTAAGACCGCTATAAGTTTTATACCAAACTCCAAACCTAACGGTGAACCCACCCTTTCAAGAATTGCAAAGATTACCAGTGTTATGTGCGTCTCTGGGCGTCCAAAAAAGCCTACGCCTTCAAGTGGGTCTTTTATCTTACCCTTTACCCTCTCTTTGTAGCCTACCTCCGCATAGACCACCGGTTTTATGAAAGAATGAAGCATAGAGCTGGTAACCACGGTTATGGCAGTCAGTGGTCCTGCGTAAACGTAACCAACCGCGCCGAGAACAAAACCGTCTACCCACTTGTCTGCCAGCCAATCAAAAATGGCACCGAATTTAGAAGCCTTGTCAGAAAGCCTTGCCACTACGCCATCCGCTAAATCAAATAAACCTGATATTAAGAGCAAGACCGCACCAGTAATTAGCTTCTCGTGGTAAAAAGCGTAGGCGGATGCCATTCCGAAGGCTATGGAAAGTATGGTTATAAAGTTGGGTGGTAGGTGAAGCCTATGAAGGGCAACCCCCACCGGCGCATACACCTTTTTAAAGGCATCCCTTCTTTTTGTCAGGTTCATTTAAGCTCCTTACTAGTTATCCAAGGCATCATCCTTCTTAGTTGTTCTCCTACCTTCTCTATGGTGTGCTGTCTGTCCCTTTC
This sequence comes from Aquificaceae bacterium, assembly GCA_025057245.1. Taxonomy (GTDB): domain Bacteria; phylum Aquificota; class Aquificia; order Aquificales; family Aquificaceae; genus Pampinifervens. Next base: position 8,333 of record JANWYC010000001.1, read on the forward strand.
CAACAATGCGTTAAAGACTGGTCTACCTGCTTGGTTCTCTAATATCCACTCTCTGGCAAATTCACCCCTCTGTATTTCTTTGAGAAATTCTCCCATCAAAGGCTTAACCACTTGGTATATCCTGTCTCCGCGCGTTACATCTCCGTATTTTGCGGTGTCCGATATGGAATACCTCATGCCCGCTATACCATACTGGTATATAAGGTCTACGATTAATTTCAGCTCATGAAGGCATTCAAAGTATGCTACCTCAGGTTGATAGCCTGCTTCGACCAAGGTCTCAAACCCAGCCTTTATGAGAGCGGTTACACCGCCACACAAAACTGACTGCTCGCCAAAAAGGTCCGTCTCCGTCTCCTCTTTAAAGGTGGTCTCTATAACACCAGCCCTCGTAGAGCCTATAGCCTTTGCGTAAGCCAAAGCCTTATCCATGCACGTGCCAGATGCATCTTGATAAACAGCCACCAAAGCTGGAACACCTTTGCCCTCTTCATACATCCACCTTACCAAATGTCCTGGTCCCTTAGGTGCAACCATAAACACATCCACATCCCTTGGTGGCACGATTTGTTTAAAGTGGATGTTAAAACCGTGAGCGAAGGCTAAGGTTTTGGAGCTGTCTATAAGAGGCTCTACGCTCTCCTTGTATATTTGTGGTTGAACCGTGTCTGGTGTTAGAAACATTATAATGTCAGCCTCTTCTACCGCCTTTTCTGGTTTAAGAACAGGAAAGCCGTCCGCCAGAGCTTTAGCTTTTGACTTACTCCCTTCGTAAAGACCTATGATAACCCTTACACCGCTGTCCCTTAGGTTTAGAGCGTGAGCATGCCCCTGACTTCCGTAACCTATTATGGCTACAGTCTTGCCTATAAGTGGTTCAAGGCTTGCATCCTCTTCATAATATACCTTTGCCATCTTTTTCCTCCAGATAAGCAATTATAACACTACTTTTCAAACCTGAAGAAGACAGACAAACTATCCTTACCCATTTTGTAACGATTTATGAGAAGTTTTTCTAAAAACTGCCTTGGTATTTTCCTATAAGACTCTGTCAAAGACACCGCCTTCATAACTTCCATACCAACATACTCTCCATCTAACCTAAAGGCATCAAGTTTCAGTATATCCTCAAGCCCAGCCTTTGAAAGCACCTTGAAAAAGACCCACTGACTCTGGTTTTCTCTGTCTTTTTTCACACCCCCACCTTCGGAGAGCCTAACTTCAACTTTCCTGTTCCAGAACAGCACGCGTCTATTAATGAATATCCTGAGTATGCCTTCCTTTATCTCAAAGTCAAGCTCAGGATAAGCTGTGGCAAGCTCTTGTGCACTTAGTTTTATCTCAAGCTCTGTATCTATCAGATTCCCAAAGTTCATAAGGTCTTCTATGAACACACCCATGGGTTTAAAATATAATCTAAGATATGGAGGAATGTAAGCTATACCACAAAACACTAGAAGGAATACCCCTCACGGATGTTGAGGTAAAACTGCTGGGGGATATTATAAGAGAAGAGCTGAAGTTTCTAGTACGGAACAACATCCTACCCACGCCTAAGAATTACGAGAAATGGTTTGTGGTTTTCTGCATTGCTTATGAAATGCTGGGAGAACTGCCATCTGACGAAAAACTTTTAGAACTTTACAATAGTGTGCATAGAGTTGATAAATTAAGCGATATAAGATTTGATGTAGGTGTGTCGCTGGAAGCTCTTTCCAAAATTGCTAAAGATTTTCACAATATGATTAGAGAACACAAGGAATACGTTCACAGTAAGGAGCAAGAGCTATCCAGCATGGAAGTGGATATTTCTGGGGATAACCTTTCAAGGGTTTTGCTTGAACTCCTTAAAAGTGTCAAGGAAATAAGATACCAAAACGAAAAATATATAAGAAAAATAGAAGAACAACAACGTATTATAAAAGAACTGAAGGATAAGATAGAGCAAGTAGAAAATGAAGCTAACATAGACCACCTCACTCAAGCATACAACAGACGTTCTTTTGAAAGAGCTCTTAGAGACTCCTTTGAAGAGTTCAAAAATGGAAGCATGCCCTTTTGTCTCGTGCTAATTGACTTGGACGGCTTTAAACCTATAAACGACAACTACGGACATAACATAGGTGATTTAGTGCTTAGAAAAGTAGCCCAAACCCTGAGGCAAGGTCTTAGAGCGCGTGACGTGCTGGCAAGATGGGGGGGTGACGAGTTTGCTATAATCATGCCTAACACGCAAAAAACGCAAGCCTTAAGAGTTGCGGAAAGACTAAAGAAAACAATTGAAGATTTGGATATTATCATAGAGGGGGAGAGACTAACGCTGTCTTTCAGCTACGGCGTTGTAGAAGTCAGTGAAAAATATAAAGATGTAGGGGAGATGATTGAGGAAGCGGACAGACTTATGTATGAGCAAAAGAGAAGCAGGAAGGTTGGAAAGGTTTAGACTTTTCTGTTTTGTGTGCTAACTGCTATATTTATAAGCTATGGCTATATTTATAAGCTATGAAGAGGATAGTAAGCCCCATAAATCAAAGAGAAGACCGCCTTCCACCTGGGCAGAGGTGGATAAGCTCGCCCATAGTTTACGACATAGTTGACCACATACCCGAATGGGACATAGGCAAATACAGGTTCAAAGTCTTCGGACTGGTGGAAAATCCGCTTGAGCTTAACTACGAGGAGCTTCTCAAAATGCCCTCAGTTGAACTAATTGCGGACTTTCACTGCGTAACTCGCTGGAGCGTAAAGGACATACTGTGGGAAGGCATTCAGACCTCCTCTCTCCTTAGCCTTGCAAAACCAAAGGGAGAGGCAAGGTATGTTATGGTTCATTCCCTTGATGGATATACCACCAACATGCCCTTAGAGTATCTTCTTTACGAGGATAGCTTGCTGGCATACAAGATGAATGGACAGACCATTCCTCTCAGGCACGGATATCCTCTTAGACTTATAGTGCCCAGGCTGTATGCTTGGAAAAGTGCCAAGTATGTTTGGGGTATTGAGCTCTTAGCGAAGGATGCACCAGGATACTGGGAGCAGAGAGGCTACAACATGAGGGGAGACCCGTGGAAAGAGGAACGATATTGGTAAGGCTAAACCGTTACATCTCCATGTGCGGTATAGCATCCAGAAGAAAGGCGGAAGAGCTAATACTTCAGGGAAAGGTAAAGGTCAACGGTCTGGTGGTAAAGGAGTTAGGCTGGAGGGTAGACCCTCAAAAGGATGTGGTAGAAGTGGAAAGCATAGAGGTAAAACCCATTAGAAAAAGATACATTGTGCTCTACAAACCATGCTGTTATATTACCGCCCTCGGAGAGTCAAAAGACAACAAGAAAACCATTCAAGAGCTTCTAAAAGACATTCCTGAAAGGGTGTATCCCGCAGGCAGGCTTGACTACAACGCGGAGGGTTTGCTCATTCTTACCAACGACGGAGAGTTAGCTCACAAAATTATGCATCCAAGACATAAACTACCTAAGACCTATCTTGTGTGGGTAAGCGGGAAGGTGAGCTTGCAGACCATAGAGAGCATGAAAAGGGGCGCTACGCTTGAAGACGGCTTTGCTAAGCCGGATAGAGTGAAACTGATTGAACACGAAAGGGACAAGAGCCTTCTTGAAATAGTTTTCCACGAAGGTAGAAAACATATAGTAAAAAGGTTCGTATCTCACTTCGGACACAAGGTTACTAGACTGAAAAGAACCGCCATAGGTCCTATTAGTCTGGAGGGCATGAAGCCGGGTCAGTGGAGGGACATGAAGGCAGAGGAGCTAAAAAAACTTAAAATCGCTTTGGGTTTAAACAGGAGGTCTTAAGATGGAGAGTCTGCTAAAGCTTGTAGCTCTCTTTTTAGCACTCTTCTTCGGTTTTATGTTCCTTCTAAGGCTCTACGCAACGAAAAGGAGTAAGGAGATGCAAGGAAAAGCCTTTACACAGTTAAGAGACGGCGTGGTTTATTTCTACTCAGAGCGCTGTGGTGCTTGCAAGCTTATGAAACCGGAGGTGGAAAGGCTTAAAGAAAAGGTTCAGGTTCTGGAGATGGACGTGAGCAGACCGGAAGGGTTCAAACTGGCTCAGGAGCTCGGAGTTATGGCAACACCTACCACTGTGGTGGTGAAGGATGGTATAATTAGGAAGGTCTTTGTAGGTGTGGTAAAATATCAGAAGTTATTAAAGGAGGCTTTGGATGTTAAGGGGTAGAGAGGTGGGTTTGACGGTGAATGGGGGCTTTTTTAAAAAAGGAACTAAAAAACTTACGGAGGTGTGAAAGATGCAGTTCTTCCTTGACACTGGTAACGTGGAGGAGATAAGACAGGCACTGGATTGGGGAATATTGGACGGTGTTACCACCAATCCTACGCTCATAGCAAAGACAGGAAGACCCTTCCTTGAGGTAGCTAAGGAAATACTCAAGTTGGTAGACGGTCCAGTTAGCTTGGAAACGGTCTCGCCAGATGCGGATGGTATGGTAAAGGAAGGTAAGATGCTGGCAGAGTTGGGAGACAACGTGGTAGTTAAAATACCCATGACGCCAGAAGGCATGAAGGCAGTCGCACGCCTGGAGTCTGAGGGCATACCTACCAACGTAACGCTTATTTTCTCGCCTTCTCAGGCTCTTATAGCGGCAAAGGTAGGAGCCTCCTATGTCTCACCCTTCGTAGGTAGGGTGGACGATGTTTCCAACGACGGCATGAAGCTTATAAGGGACATAAAGACCATTTTTGACAACTACAACATAACGGAGACTGAGATTATCGTCGCCAGCGCGAGACATCCTATGCATGTGGTAGAAGCTGCCTTAATAGGTGCGGATATATGCACCATGCCCTTTGATGTGATGAAAAAACTCTTTCAGCATCCTCTCACAGATAGAGGTATAGAGCTCTTCCTCAAGGATTGGGAGAAGGTGCCAGGTAAGCCCTTTTAAAACTTTCCACCGCTAAGTATTCTGAGAATATCGTTGATTATGACAAAGCCCGCAAGGACTATGACGATGGCATAACCTGCCTTTATCCACGCTTCTTTGAACTTAGGAGAGAGCGGTCTTCTCAGAACGGACTCTATCAGAAAAAGTAGTATTAAACCGCCGTCAAGGACCGGCAGTGGTATAAGGTTAAATATGGCAAGCTGGATGGAGATAAAAGCCATCATACCTATGAATGGAAGGACGCCTTGCTGAGCGGATTCTCCCGCAAGCTGGGCTATAGCTATGGGACCTCCGAGATTCTTCACGGATATACTTCCTGTTATAAGACTCCACACAGCCTTGATGGATAAAACCGTTAGAGTATAGGTCCTTTCTACGCCTTCTATCAAAACATCGAGCATACCCTTGTCTATCAACACGGTTTCCACGTAAGGTGTTATACCTATTAAAGGTGTCTTTGTTTGTGGGTCAATCTTGGGAACTAAAGTCTTCTCCTCCACTTGAGAACCTCTTTTCAGAACTATGGTTATGGGTTTATCCCCAGAAGCTCTTATTGCTTTTACTAACTCGTGCCAGCTTCTTACTTCCGCTCCGTTTACGCTCAGCACCCTATCTCCCCTTTGCAGTCCCACTTGGTAAGCTGGGCTATCCTTTATCACGCTACCTATGGCAGGTGGAAGGTATGGCTCCGCACCAAAGCCCCCCGCACGGCTTATGCCTTCTTGTGCAAACAGTTTTACCTCCTTTCCTTCCCTCAACACCTTAACCTCCCAGTTTTTGTTCAGTATGTTCCTGAAGACCGCTCTTTCTATGTCCTTCCATTTTTCCACTCTCTTGGAGTTTATCTCCAATATCAGGTCTCCCTCTCGTATGCCCATCCTGTGAGCAAAGCTGTTTTCTACCACATGACCCACTACGGGCTTTTCAAAAAGGTGCTTAGGCACTTCTCTGTTGAAAGCGGATAGTAGGACAAAAAGAAGCAACGCAAGAATTACGTTAAAAAGTGGTCCACCAAAGGCTATGAGTATTTTCTGCCAATTAGGTTTAGAAGAGAAGGCTCTTGAGTCCTGAAGGGACTCCTCCTCTCCGTATAACTTTACAAAACCACCCAAAGGGATAGCGGATAATCTATACTCTGTCTCTCCCACGCTTTTCCTTACTAAAACGGGACCAAAGCCTACGGAGAACACTTCAACCTTTACACCAAACAGTTTAGCCATAAGAAAGTGCCCAAGCTCGTGAAACCATATAAGAACACCTACAAGAACGATAAAAGCCAACAGGTATTCCATATTATTCCTCCTTTATCACCTTAACCACCACCTTCCTCTCCCTCGGACCGTCAAATTCAGCCAGAAATATGGACTCCCAAGTGCCTAAAAGGAGCTCTCCGTTTTCTATTGGTATGACCCTTGAGTTCCCTATTATGGCACTTCTTATGTGCGCCGCAGAGTTGCCTTCTCCGTGAGCGTAGCTGTCGTTCCACGGTATGAGCTTTTCCACTGAGTAAGCTATATCTTTTACCACGTCTGGGTCTGCACCCTCGTTGATAAAAACGCAGGCGGTTGTGTGTGGAACGTATATCACGCATATGCCAGAGTTTACACCAGAAGACTTTACTACCTCTCTAACCTGACTGGTAATGTTAACAAAACTGGTATGCTTAGTAGTTCTTACCCTTATAACAGCCATGCTATTTAAGGTTTATTTTAAATTTACACCTATCGTATCCCTGTGCTTTGCAGGCAATTTCTTTAACGCTTAGCTTTTTTTCCAAAAGCTCGCTGAGAAAACCCTCAAAAAAGCCCGCCATAGGTTCACAAGTAGGTTCACCGCTCTCCCCAACTGCTTCCACCAGTATGGAACCATCCACTCTTATTTCCATACTATCAAGGTCATACTCAAAGGCATCAAGAAGTCTTGAAGACTCCGCTATAACAGTTAGCACGTCCAACGCTTCGTCAAGTCTGTCCGTATATATGCCGTAACGCTCCTTGAGTATCCTTGCACCCTTCCTACCACCGTACTCGGTAGCCTTTTTTATTACCTTGTCTATACCCAACCTACTTAGCTTATGCAGGTCCCTGTATCCATCAACCAGAGCGGCCCGGTGCACCAACACAGACTCCCTTTCAATAGCCTCCGCCAGAGCTCTAAACTTGTCCTTTAAGTATTCCATCTTAATCCTTCCATATATTTTATATTTTATTCTTACATACGTATCTTAGTATAGAAGTTTATCATAAAAATTTTTAAAAGCATAACTACTCTGGAATGTTTAAAGGTTATCCAGTATGCATAGCTCCCATTACTTAATAGTCATTCATTCAACCACCAGAACAGGTCTCGCAGGTAGAGGGACTATAGACTCCTCTATGAACCGTCTGAGAATGTTTTTAGCACCAACAATGTCCGCATCTTCTCGGTGTCCACATCGTAGGCATTTGAAAATGTCCCCATTGCAGTTCAACTTGTCCTGATAGCTACAGTTGGAACAAGTCCTGCTGGTGTATTGCGGAGAAACTGTGTGCCATTGAACGCCGACTACCTCATCGCCTGTTTCCCCATCCTTAAACATCTGCCACGCCCTGCGGTAGCTTATGCCTATCTTTTTAGCCTAATTAGAAGGCTTCATAGGTAAAAAAATTATATAACAAACAACTATTTTTGTCGGAGTTTATCTATTTTGTCGAATGTTTGTAGCTGATACTCACACAGAGTGTAAATATTTTTTTCGCCTGCCTTTCCTTGAAGCACGACTTTTTGTGTCCTGTGTGTTATAGACTTTGTCCTCGTTGCCCTTGAAGTATTCAAAACATTCTAAGGTAGGGATACGAGGCAAACTCTCAGCAGATTTATACTATAATTCTAAAACTTTGCCATGCTGACAGGTTTGTTCGCAACTGCACTGATATCCATAACCCTGTTTGAGGCGGTAATAATAATCCTTCTATTTTACGTGGCTTTCAAAGCCCTCAGAGAAAGGATAAGGTTTCATGGTTCCTTGCTCGTGCCTCTTGTTCTTCATGCAATAGTGGTTGTGTCCTCTACTCTTCTATTCCATCCATCACAGTTGGGAAAAGCTATAGAGAGAGGTGTTTTCCTTCTGGCTTATCCTTTTGGTGGTTTTCTTAAAGCAGACAGCAGAGCTCTGCTTGTTTTCAACTACTTTCTTGCTCTTGCTGGGCTTTTGTTCCTACCATTGACAATCTATAAGTTTTACAAAACCGGTCAGCCTGCCATGCTTTGGGGCGGGTGGTTTGAGGTGGGCACTTTTTACAGCATTTTTGCGGTTGCCAGCTTTTCTCTTTTCCTATACCACAGAAGACTTTTGTATTTGCTAATTTTGGTGCTGTTTGTAGGAACTGTGTTTATGACCATGAGAAGGTCGGCTATGTTAGGGCTTGCCTTTGCCCTTCTTGCCTTTGTGTTTTTACTCGGTAAAAAAGCATCAAAGAAAACCCTTCTGGCTGTGGTTTTTATACTCCTTACTGGCTTTGTTTTAAGTAGCCTAGTGCTTGTTAGGATAGATTTTAGGTACGCAACCCTTTATGAAGTGCTTACTTCTCAAAGAAGCCTTAACGAAGAAGCCCTTGACTTAATGCTCAGTGGGCGATGGCAGATAGCCAAGGCAGGCATAGAGGTTGTAAAAAGGGACCTGCAAGAGGGCAACTGGCTTGAGCTTTTAATAGGACACGGCGTAAACTCGGGCTTTTACCTTGAGCCAAAAAGTCCCGTGGGAGGTATATACGAATCCGTACTTCCCCTATCTGAGTTTATAGAAAAAGGTCTTCTTGGGCTACTGGGCGTTTTGTGGGTCTATGTGGCATATGCTAAGTTTCTTCTGAAGTTTAGAATTCAGGGAAAGGAAGACTGCCTTCTTATGCCCTTACTCCTCTCCCTTGGTATACATCTGGTGGGTGCGGTTTTTACATTCTTCTGGGATGCCATGTTACCTCTGTTCCTTATTATGTTTAACCTCGTGGAAAGACTCAGGCTCGCACCACCAAGCGGTGAGCCTTACCAACCAGCTCGCTAAAGCTGTTTATAGACCTGCTATGTAAATACTCGTCTATGCCCTCAACTATCTTCAGAGGTGCGTATGGGTCAAAGAAGTTTGCAGTTCCCACTTGCACGCAAGAAGCACCAGCCAATACATGCTGAAGGGCCGAGTCTGTGTCGTATATGCCACCAACGCCTACTATGGGAATAGACCATCCAAACTTGGAGAAGACCTCCCAGACCATGCGCACAGCCACTGGAAGTATTACAGGACCAGAAAGACCACCCATTAGAGTGGACAGCTCTGGAACTTGCCTTTTCACATCTATCTTCATTCCCAGAAGTGTGTTTATAAGCACAAGACCATCAGCACCAGCCTTTACGCATACCTCCGCATAAGAACTTATGTCACCAGTGTTAGGCGATAGTTTAACGAGCACTGGCTTTTTAACCTTTGCCTTAACCCTCTCCACGAGCCTTCCAAGAACCGCTTTGTCATGACCGAACAGCATACCGCCTTTCTTGACGTTAGGACACGAGACGTTAAGCTCGTAGGCAACCACCTTCTCCGCACCCTCAAGAGCTATACAAACCTCCACATACTCCTCTTCAGTTTCACCAAAGACGTTGGCTATAAAGTGTGTGTCTATGTTTTTTATCTGAGGATAGATTTTTTCTAAAAAGCCTTCCACCCCCGGATTTTGAAGCCCAATGGAATTAAGCATACCACAAGGCGTCTCTGCTATACGCTCGGGTGCGTTGCCTTCTCTGGGTCTAAGGGATATGCCCTTTGTTACTACCGCTCCCAGCTTTGATACAGGGTAAAGCTCAAGAGCTTCCAGCCCATAACCAAAAGTGCCAGAGGCAACCCATACAGGGTTTTTAAACTTTACACCAAAAAGCTCTACAGAAAGCTCAGGCACGCGTTAACCTCCTAAACCCTTCCAAGCTCCAGCTAAGGGAACTCTCGTAAGGTATAGGCTCTCTTCCACAGAGCTCTTCTACGCCCCTCGGCTGAGCATCCACATCAAGACCGCAAACATTATCCCTCCACATCATCAGCATTTGGTCTGAGCTAAAAGGTGGAGTGGGTAGAAGCCTTTCCAGAACCAGACCTCCAGCGTACATAAGACCCTTTGGAACGGGCAGGAAAATAACCTTCCTACTCCATGCGTTGAATATATCTTGCAAAAGTCCTTTAAAGCTAATCCTTCTGTCTCCACAGAGCTCGTAGGTTTTTCCGTCGCTTTCGGTCAAAGTTAGAGCTCTAACAAAAGCCTGAGCCACATCTCTAACATCCACAGGCTGGAAAAGGTATGAACCACCATCGGGAAGAGCCATAACTCTTAAAAACTTTGTAATGTGCCATAGGTCTTGGAAGAGTTTCTGCTCTGGACCAAGTATGAGAGAAGGTCTGATTATGGTGTATGTAAGACCTGACCTTTTGAGCTCCTCCTCCGCCATGTGCTTGGTGCGATGATACATGGAGGGCGCATCCCTGTGAGTGCCTAAGGAGCTCATGTGGACCACCTTTTTTACTCCGTATTCCCTTGCAACTTCGTACAGGTTCTTTGAGTAGACGTAGTGAACCTTCATAAAAGTCTGCCCTTTCCTCCTGTCTTCAAGAAGGATGCCTATGAGATGTATTAGAAAGTCTGAGGCAAATTCCTCAAAAGCTTTTTTAAGGGATGTTTTATCCTCAAAGTCTACTTTGTATGCCTTTACCGACTCCCCTATGACTTTAACAGCCTTGTTAACATCCCTTACCAAACAGCCCACTTGGTAGTTTTGGGAAATTAGTTCTCTTGCCACATACCTTCCCACAAAACCCGTCGCACCCGTTAAAAGCACCTTCATGCTCCTGCCTCCGCTATTGCCTTTTCTTTACCCTTTTTCCTTCCCAGCCTGCCCACAAGGAGGGACAACTCGTAGAGCAATATGAGAGGTATAGCCATAAGCACCTGAGTAGTCACATCTGGGGCTATAAGAGCGCCCACCACAAAGGCGATGACAATAAAATACTTTCTAAAAGCTTTTAACTGTTGCTCTGTAACTATGCCAGCTCTCTGCAGGAGAAAGATAACCACTGGAAGCTCAAAGGCTAACCCAAAACCCACTATCATCTTCAGAAGGAAAGAGATGTAAAGGTTCACTGAGAGGAAGGGCGTAGCCTGAAGCTGTGAAAGACCTATACCAATTAAAAACCTCAAAGCCATGGGAAGGGCTAAAAAGTAAGAAAAGGCACCCCCCGTAAGGAAGAGAGCGATGGAGAAAAAGGTAATGGGAAAAACCAGTCTTTTCTCCTTAGGGTAGAGAGCTGGTTCTACGAACCTCCAGATTTGATACAAGATTACTGGAGAAGAGAGTATAAAACCGAAGACTATGGATATTTTTAGCAGTATAAAAAGAGGCTCTGTCGGAGACAAAGTAACCAGCTCCACCTTTGGGTAAGACCTCCTAACTGGTTCTTTTAGTATTTCAAAAATGATGCTGGCAAAGTAAAAGGCAACGCCCGTTCCGAGAAGGAAGGCTATTATGGACTTAATCAGCCTGCTTCTTAGCTCCCTCAGATGCTCCGTCAGAGGCATCTTTGGAAGTTTCTGACTCTCCATCGTTCTTGTTCACCTCCTGAGGCTTTTCTTCTTGTGATGTTTCGTATTGTATAGGCTCTTCCACTTTAGGAAGCTCTCTACTCTGCTCATCTATCTTCCTACTAATGTTCTCCAGATACAGCTGATATCTTAGCTCATCCCATGTCTCTCTTATCTTACGCAAGAACTCTCCCAGTTTTGTAGCCACTTCTATCATCTTCTCTGGTCCGAGGAATATGAAGGCTATGGCGAGTATTACTAAAAGTTCTGGAAAATCCATGGTTTACACGCTCCAATCACGTTTAAACACTGTTTTATAGGCTTGCTCGAGCGTCCAGCTGGCTTTTTTCACTTTCAAACCTCCTAAGGTATATAGTATAAAACCATACGAGCTCACCTGATGGTTTGACCGCACGCTAAAGCTCTCACGATTCAACCGCAGGTGTTCTATTAGACGGAGCTTATCCTACTCCGCATTTTACTTTTGGGCTTATACTTATATGTAGATATGAGAGTGGGTATAGTTCTTGGAACGAAGCCTATTAGTCCATTAGAGTTCTGGGTGGGTGTGGAAGGTGGTAACGTGGTTCAGCTGGACGATGTGTTCTACGCAGTGAGTAACTCGGGAGGTTATGAGGTTAAGTATTACGGAGTGGTAAGCGAGGTTTACAAATATCTCGAGGGTGCGGAGTTTGTCTACGATGCGCACTTGGTAAACAAGGGTCTAATACCAGTAAACATAGCCTATATAGCTAAGTTAAGCGTAACCAGGATAGAGCCTGAAGTTTTCTCACCTCCCTCTCCGGGTGATGCGGTATACAGAGCAACTGGAAGGGAGTTTGAAAGAGCTCTCTACTACGACCAGATGAAGGAAAAGATACCCGCAGGCATAGACAGGAACGGCAACGTGGTCTATGTAAACTACCATTTTATAAGCGGTGTGGAAGGCGCTCACGTGAGCATTTCTGGCATGTCTGGTATAGCCACCAAGACTTCTTACGCCCTTTTCTTGCTCTACTCAATCCTCGATAAGGCAGGGGATAAAGATAGAGTTCATGGCATCATATTCAACGTAAAGGGAAAGGACCTGCTTTGGATTGACAAGAAAAACAAAATACTTAGTCAAGAGGACAAAAAGGTTTACGAGCTTATGGGTCTTAAAGCAGAACCCTTTAAGTCTGTTACCTTTTATGTGCCACCCTCCCCCATAGACCCCAAAACGCCAGACTGTGAAAGGCTTGATGGTCAGGTTTCATCCTTCTATTGGAGTATGAGAGAGTTTGCGGAGGAAGGTCTAATAAGGTTTATGTTCACCGAAGGAGAAGACGGCGTCTCCAACATACACTACGTGATAGACAGGGTAGCCAACAAGCTCTACACCTTAGCTCAAAATAGCCCAGAGGGTCGCCTGTTGGACGACTACTCAACGGACATAGAAGACCTGTGGGACTTGGAAAGGCGTTTGGAGGATGCAATCAGAGACAGAGAGCAAAACAAGAGCTCTGAGCTATACAGAGGCTGGTTCGGGGATGCCCAGCTACAAACCGCTTACGCCTTCTTCAGAAGGTTTAGCAGGGCATGTCAGCATGTGGGTAGGCTGGTAAGAACTTCTTCTCAGCCACCCAGGTGGGAAGACAACAGGCTCTCAGTGGTGGACATAAGCGGTTTACACAGCATAGGCAAGATGTTCGTAGTGGGTGCCATACTTAAGAAGGTCTTTCGCCACAAGGAGAACATAGGCAAGCCTTACCCTAAAGTTTTTGTGGTTCTTGACGAGTTAAATAAATACGCACCTAAGGAGGGCTGGAGCCCTATAAAGGATGTGGTGCTGGACATCGCAGAAAGAGGGAGGAGTTTAGGCGTGATACTTATAGGAGCTCAGCAGACTGCCAGCGAGGTGGAGAAAAGAGTTGTAGCCAACTCCGCTCTTAAGGTGCTTGGTAGGATGGACTCCAGTGAGGTGCTGGGTAAAGAATACGAATACCTAACTGGCAACTTTAAACAGAGGGCTATTATGCTGAAAAAGGGTAGTATGATACTCTACCAGCCAGATATACCCAGCCCCCTTATAGTTAGGTTTCCCAAGCCTGCGTGGGCTACAAGATACTCAGAAGTGGAGGAAGAGGTTCATGTTCCTGAGGATTTTAGTAATTTTTAGCCTGCTGTTGGGTATAAGCTACGCCCAGAATGCACTGGTTAGAGTGGGCAAGTATCCTGACAAGGAAAGGATAGTCCTCCAGCTGGGAAAGAATGCGGATTACAAGGTCTATACCCTTGAATCTCCAAAAAGAATAGTGGTGGATGTGTTTGAACAGCTATCCGTGGATTTACCAAGCTGGTTGCAGGCACGCGTGGGAAGGCATCCGTGGGGAACAAGGGTGGTCTTTGAGAAAAACTTTGAGAGTATAAAAGCCTTCTCACTTCAGGAACCTTTCAGGATAGTCATAGACCTTTACTTTAAGAGAGAGATGGAAACTCAAACCGCAAAGGGTAGCGATGATGAGCTCATAGAGATAATTGACCCAGTCTTTGTAAGAATTGTTAGAGAGTCTGGAAGCTCGCAGAGAAGGTTGGTTAACGAAGTAAAAGGTGGGCAGGTGATAACTCAAAGAAGGGTGGTGGTTATTGACCCGGGACATGGAGGACATGACCCTGGAGCCATAGGCTTTAACGGCATAAGAGAAAAGGACGTGGTGCTTTCCATAGGTAAAAGGCTTGCCAAACTTCTTCAGGAGGATGGGCGCTTTATAGTGATAATGACAAGAAGTAAGGACGAGTTTATACCACTTCAGGAAAGAGCGAACATAGCCATTAGAAACAGGGCGGACCTTTTCATTAGCCTGCACGCAGACGCCCACCCTCAAAAACTACCAGACGCCAGAGGCACCACCATTTTTGCCATATCTTCTGAGGCAGCCCAGAAAAGAAGACAGCACATAGTAAACAGCGAGCAATATGCCAGGCTTATCTTTGGAAAGTCTGACATACCCACATCCGCAAGAGTGGTTTTAGCGGACCTTGCCATGGATGTGACGCTTAACGAGAGCTTGGTCTTTGGCAAAAGTCTGGCAAAGTCCATAAGGAAGGAACTTGGTAGAGACGTGCACTTTAGGGGCATACAGAGAGCTGGTTTTGCAGTTTTAAAAACGCCTGGCATACCTTCCCTTCTTGTTGAAGTAGGCTTTATGACAAACCCTCAGGAAGCTGTCATGATGTCTGATGCCAGTTTTCAGGAAGAGTTTGCAAGGGCTGTGTACCTTGCCATAGTGGAATACTTTTTCCCAAGCAATAAAAAGGTCACTTCAGGTGGAAAAGCTTATGCAGTTGCGGGAGAACCCTAACCTGATAGCCAAGGTTTAAAAGATTGACTTGCAACTCCAACGCCTTTTGGAAAAAAACTTCTTTGTTCCCCTCCGGCTGTAGCACAACGCACTGTTTTTTCAAAAAGTCCTCAAACTTGAGAAGAACATCCAGATTGAGATTCTGGTCCACCACCATCTTAAGCTCTTTTGCGTACTGTCTTATTTTTGGATGCACCTCCCAGCCAGCGCACGCTTTGGGTGAGCATGTTATGTGTATCTGACTGGCAAACTCCTCCATACGCTCCTGCCACAGCGTGCAGTTGGTCTCTATCTGCACTGACTTGTTCATTTTCAAGATACCCTCTACCAAGTATGGTAGGTTCTCCTCGGTGAAAGGTTCACCGCCAGTTATAACCACGTGACCGTGAGGGTAGAGCTCTATAAGCTTAAGGATGCGTTCCAGCTCCACTCCTCTCTGCGAAAAGCTCAGGGCTTCGGGCTGATCACACCAAACGCACCTTAGATTACAGCCTTGGATTCTTACAAAAACCGCCGGCACGCCCGAGAGAAGCCCTTCGCCCTGAATGGTGGTGTAAAGGTCGTTAAGGTTTATTGTGGTTTTTCCAACTTTACTTCGTAGCATTCTATTATGTCACCCACCTTTACGTCGTTGTAGTCCTTTAGCTTTATACCGCATTCAAAACCTTTGGCAACCTCCTGAACGTCTTCTTTGAACCTCTTAAGGCTTTCTATTTTACCGTCAAACGCCACGACGCCATTCCTTACGAGCCTAGCTCTTGCGTTCCTCAGCACCTTACCGTCAAGCACGTAGCAACCCGCCACAGTGCCTACGCCCTTTATCTTAAAGGTAGCCCTAACCTCCGCAGAGCCATGCACCACCTCTCTTTCTACTGGCTTGAGCATACCCTTGAGAGCTTTCTTTAAGTCCTCAATAGCTTCGTAGATAATACCGTAGAGTCTTACGTCCACCTTCTCCGCTTCTGCGGTCTCCCTTGCTTTCAGGTCAGGTCTGGTGTTAAAGCCTATCACGATGGCACCGCTGGCTTTTGCAAGCATAACGTCGTTCTCCGTTATACCACCAACATCGCCGTGTATAATCATTACAGAAACCTCTTGGTTAGATAGCTCAGAAAAGGACTTTTTAAGAGCTTCAAGAGAACCCACAGTGTCCGCTTTTACGATGAGCCTTAGTTCCTTTAGCTCACCCTCTTGTATTTTCTTAAACACTTCCTCAAGGATAAGACCCTTCGCCACCTTCTCCGCTTGCTCCTTCTTTATCTTTCTCTGCTCTGCTATTTGCTTAGCTTTTCTCTCATCATCCACCACTTTTAGCTGGTCCCCTGCCATGGGGAGCTCTTCAAAACCTAAAACCTCCACGGGCACGGAGGGTCCAGCCTCTTTAAGCTTTCTACCCTTGTCGTCAAACATAGCCCTAACGCGCCCGAAGGTGGTTCCCGCTACGAAAGCATCCCCCATACGCAAAGTGCCGTCCTGAACAAGCACGGTAGCCACCACACCCCTCTGTTTGTCTAACTTAGACTCAATAATAGTTCCCCTCGCTTTTCTGTTGGGGTCCGCTTTCAGCTCCAGCAAGTCCGCAACTAAAAGGATGTATTCTAAGAGGCTATCCACATTCTGCCCAGTCTTTGCGGAGACGTCAACGAAAATAGTATCACCACCCCACTCTTCTGGAATAAGACCTATCTCGGAGAGCTCGCGCCTTACCCTTTGTGGGTCTGCACCGGGCTTGTCTATTTTGTTTACCGCTACTATTATGGGCACGTTAAAGGCTTTTGCGTGGTTTATGGCTTCTATGGTCTGAGGCATGACGCCATCGTCCGCAGCCACCACCAACACCGCCACATCAGTTACCTGCGCACCCCTTGCCCTGAGAGAGGTAAAGGCTTCGTGTCCCGGTGTATCAAGAAAGGTTATCTTTCTACCGTCAGACACTTCTACCAGCGATGCACCTATGTGCTGGGTTATACCACCCTTTTCCTTCTCCGCTACTCTGGTCTTCCTTATGGTGTCTAAGAGAGTGGTTTTACCGTGGTCTACGTGCCCCATGACCACCACCACGGGCGCTCTGGGTTCTGTTCCTTCCTGAGGCGACTCCTCCTCTTCCTCCTTGACCTCTTCTGACTTTATCTCCGCAAGAAAGCCCATAGCCTCCGCTACCTGAAGGGCAACTTCAGAAGGAACCGTCTGGTTTATGGTGGCGAGGACGCCCCTTTTTAGGAGCTCAGACATTATTTGATTGGGTGGCACTCTGAGTAATTCAGACAACTCTCTAACGGTTACCACCTCAGGTATTTGAACTATTTTTATCTCTTGTTCTTTCTCCTCCTTTTTCTCCTTCTTTATCTGTTGTTCTAATTTTTTCAGTATTTGCTCTTCGCCTTTGGTAGATTTATCCTTTGGCGGTTGCGGTTTGTGGGGTTTTTCCTCAGCCTTCTGGTCGCGAGAAGGTGGCATGGGTGGAGGTGTTGGTATCCTTGGGGGTAAGGGTCTTCTATCCTCCACCTTGCGCGGTTTTTCTCTCTCAAAAGGCTTCTCTTTGCTAGATGGAGCCTTTTCTCTAAACTGTGGTTTTGGTCTGTGTTCACTTTGTCTGTGTTCACCTTGCCTCCTCTCTTCCCTTTTGGGTTGTGGAGGCTTTTCCTCTACGGGCGCAGGCTTTTTTTCCTCGAGTACTTTCACTCCTTCGCCGTCCTCTTTTTGCTTTTCCTTTGGTGTAGAAAGGTTGTCGTAAACTATTTGGAGCTCCTCTTCATTAAGATAAGCAAAGTTTCCTTTATCTATGCCCCATTCTTTAAGCACCTCTCTTACCGTTCTAACTGGCACGCCCAGTTCCTTCGCCACATCTTGAACCCTTAATTTTCCCATACTTTATAATTATAAGCCCTAAGCTACAACCCATGTAAGACTGAAGTGTAAATCCTTCTGTTTATCAGCTCATGCGGTGTCCAACAGGTAAGTGTTTGATAAATCCCTTAACTCTAACACATGCGGGTTCTAACACTTCTTTCGGATTTTGTAGTGAGTGAATCTAAAGAGTATTTTTAGACAGAGCGGTTTGGGATGCTCCCAGAAGGACGCCTAATCGTGTTGGATTTTGGTAAGTGTTCCGCCACTCTTGTCAGCCTTCACCTTGTGTATGCTTACACCAGTTAGAACGCTTTCTGTGACCTAAGCTCACTGGTGGCTGAACTACCATAGCCTTATAGCTGGGCGGGGGAATAAGAATATAGAGTGAACGTATCCTTGTTAAGAAGGCTATTGATATGCAGGTAAAAGGTAAACTACGGCGACTTCGCTTGTTACACGTAGCGTGAGGTGGATATGAGCTAAAAACTAAAGGAAGGGTATATAATAGGTCTATGGAGTTTTTTGAAGGCTACACCTTTGACGATGTGCTGTTGGTGCCTCAATACTCAGAGGTTTTACCCCATCAAGTTGATGTCTCATCTCTGCTCACCAAGAACATAAAGCTAAACATTCCCTTGGTGTCCGCCGCTATGGATACGGTCACGGAATCTCGTCTTGCCATAGCCCTTGCCCGTGAGGGTGGCATAGGCATCATACACAGAAACCTTTCTATAGAAGAGCAGGCAAGCGAAGTGGAAAAGGTTAAAAAATCGGAGAGCGGTATGATACTACAACCAGTTACCGTAAGACCTGAGAACACGGTAAAAGAAGCTCTCGAGCTTATGGAAAAATACAAAATATCTGGAGTGCCCGTGGTTAGCGACGGCAACAAGCTGGTGGGTATTCTTACCAACAGAGACCTAAGGTTTATAAAACCCACTGACTATGAGAAGCCTGTTTCTGTGTTTATGACCTCACAGAACTTGGTCGTAGCTCAGGAAAGGGTCACGCTGGAGGAGGCTACGGAGATACTCCAAAGGCATAAGGTGGAGAAGCTTCCCATAGTGGATAAGGAAGGTAAGCTTGTAGGCTTGATTACTATAAAGGACATAACCAAGAGGAAAAAGTATCCTAATGCGTGCAAGGACCACTTGGGCAGGCTCAGGGTAGGTGCAGCGGTGGGAACTGGGGATGATACTGTAGATAGGGTCTCCGCTCTCGTCTCCGTGGGTGTGGATGTGATAGCGGTGGATACCGCACACGGACATTCAAAGAGAGTTCTGGAAACCGTGGAAAAGCTTAAGTCTCTGTTCCCTCAGGTGGATGTGATAGCGGGCAATGTGGCGACGGAAGAAGGAGCTCTTGACCTTATAAAGGCTGGTGCGGATGCCATTAAAGTGGGCGTTGGTCCGGGTTCTATTTGCACTACTCGCATAGTAGCCGGCGTGGGTGTGCCACAGCTTACTGCCATAGGATGGGTTTACAGAGTGGCAAAGGAATACGACGTTCCCGTAATAGCGGACGGCGGTATTAAATACTCGGGTGATATTGTGAAGGCTCTTGCTATGGGAGCAAGTTCGGTGATGTTGGGAAACCTTTTTGCGGGAACGGAGGAGTCTCCCGGAGAGACGGTTTACTATCAAGGTAGAGCCTACAAAGTTTACAGAGGCATGGGCTCTTTGGGAGCTATGATGAGCAGGAGGAGCGCAGACAGATACGGACAGGAAAAGCTGGAAAAGTTCGTTCCAGAAGGCATAGAAGGTAGAGTTCCGTACAGAGGAAAGCTCAGCGATGTGGTCTATCAGCTCGTAGGCGGTTTAAAGGCTGGCATGGGTTATGTGGGTGCAAGGAACTTGGAAGAGCTCAGGCAAAAGGCAAAGTTCGTAAAAATCACATGGGCGGGCTATAGAGAGTCCCATGTGCACGACGTTCAAATAACAAAAGAAGTATCCAACTACTGGGTGGAGTAGGTTTAGAGTATTAACATACCGTCTCCGTAGCTGTAGAACCTGTATCTTTCTTTTACCGCTTCAGCGTAAGCTCTCATTATGTAATCCTTTCCACCAAAGGCGCAAACCAGAAAGAGAAGGGAGGACTTTGGAAGATGGAAGTTTGTAATAAGAGCGTCTACCACTTTGAAAGTGTAGTTTGGATAGATGTAAAGTTCAGTCCAACCTTCAAAAGGTCTAAAGCCTGCGGTCTCAAGAGCTCTTACTACGGTAGTTCCCACCGCAACCACTCTACCACCTGCCCTCTTGGTCTCTTCTATTAGCTTTATGGTCTCTTCTGGCACATTCACATACTCTGGGTCAACTTTGTGAAGCTCCACCTCTTGCACCTTTACGGGCTTAAAGGTGCCGTAAGACACGTGCAAGGTTATGAAAGCCTTCTTTATTCCATACTCCTCAATTCTTCTCAGGAGCTCTTCGGAGAAGTGAAGGCTTGCGGTGGGCGATGCCACTGAACCTTCCACCTGTGCGAAGACCGTCTGATAGTAGACTCTATCCACCGGCTCTTCTTCTCTTTTTAGGTAGGGCGGTATGGGTATTTTACCGTATTTATCTATAGCCTTTAAAGGTTCAGATGACAAGAGCCTTACTCTGAACTTGCCACCTTCCACATGCTCCAAGACCTCTACCCAAAAGTCCTGAGCTATCTCTATTCTCAACCCCTCCCTTATTCCCTTACCACCCATTAGGGCATACCACTCTTCTTTGCTTAGAAAATCGGTCAGGAGAACCTCCACCCTGCCACCTGTGGGCTTTCTTCCGTAAAGCCTTGCGGGCAGAACCTTTGAGTTGTTAAAAACCAAAAGGTCTCCTCTCTTCAGGTATAAGGGCAGGTTCCAAAATGTGTCGTGTTTTTTGCTCTCGTCCTTTCTGTTTAAAACCATAAGCCTTGCGTTGTGTCTTGGCTGTGTAGGATATTGAGCTATTAACTCTTCAGGTAGCTGATAGTCAAAGTCTTCTACTTTCATTCCTTTGCAAGCACCTTAAGGATAACGGGAGCTACCAGCGTGGTTACCGCCACCACAAAAATCACCACCGCATACAACATGTCGTCGTATATACCGCTCTGCCTTCCAAACTCAGCGAAGATAAGACCAACCTCACCCCGCGGAAGCATGGAAAAGCCTATAAGGAGTTTCTCTCTCATAGAACCCTTTACGAAGAAGCCAGATATGACCTTTCCGAGGATTGCCACCAGAAGTATAAGAGAAGAGAGAACCCAGAACTTAGGAGAGGTAAAGTCAATAGCTTTAAGGTTCAGCTGAAGACCTACGTAAACAAAGAATATGGGCGTCATTACCCACATGAGAGGCATAATGGTATGCTCTACCTTGTGAGCCATCCTCTCGTCCGTTTTCAAAAACACCGCAAAGGGCAGGGCAAAACGTCTTGAGAGGGCAAGACCTGCGGTAAAAGCACCCAGTATTTCCGGAGAACCTACTTCATGGGCAAGGTAAGCAAACAGAAACACCGTTGCCACCACCGTGGGCGGTATAAAGTCTTCCGTCTCCAGTCTTTTCGAAAACAGGCTTATTAATCTTGCCAATATTTGGGCAAGCAATGGAGAGAAGAGAAAGAAGCTGGTTATGTAAAGCACTAACATGGTAAGGGCGTCAAAATTTACCACACCCTCCTTAGAAAACTCGTAAAGACCCGCAAGAACTATGACGCCAAAGATATCATCAAGCACCGCAGCACCCAGAACAATCTGGGCGAACCTCTCCTTCATCTTCCCCAGGTCGTCCAAAACCCTGACCGTTATTCCTATACTCGTTGCGGTTAGAGTGCCACCTATAAACAGAGAGACGGTGAGAGAAAGATCAAGCAGGTAGTGACTCAGTAAAGTTCCCAGAATCATAGGAACGGAGGCACCCACAAAGGCAACTACAAAGGCAGGCACGCCAACCCTTTTGAGCTGGTTTATGTCAGCCTCAAGACCTATGTGGAAGAGTAGAAGAATAACGCCTATCTCCGCAAGAAGTTTAAGCACCTCGTTAGGCTGTATCAGACCAAGGGCACTCTGACCCAGAAGTATTCCCACCAGTATTTCACCCAGCACCGGCGGGAAGCCTAACTTCCCAAAGGTATCCCCAATTATACGAGCAAGAAAAAGAATTATGGCAAGGTGCAAGAACAAAGTGTGAATTTCCATAGCTCAAATATTATGTCATAGAAATGGTCGCTACGAACGCATTTGAGTCGCTTAGTATTCCAGTTAGTTTCAGCATGCAAGAGGTGAAACTGAGCTTGCGGACAAGAGAGTGGCAACCCCACACAGTGGCATTAAAACTAACGCATATGGCACATATGCTAGAAAAGTTTATTTGTCTTCTTTGTGAGGAACTTCCAAGACTCTATACAAAAGCTGGCGGATTTCTCGTAGCTCTTCTTTAAGCTCTTGCCTTAGCTCGTCAATCCTTTTGTTCGTGTCATCAATCCTTCTATTGATGTCATCAATCCTTTTATTTAACAAGGTAACTGCAATGCCTATGACAACCGCCA
>JANWYC010000200.1 GCA_025057245.1 Aquificaceae bacterium
CGTAAGCCCTCTGATACTTCTCCATTTCGTGAGTCCATACGTTCCAGTGTCCAAGGTCTTCCACAAGGGTGGTGTCTGTATAGAGAAACAGCTCCGCCCCTGTAAGCTTTTGTTCCTCTGTCGCCTTCTGGGCTATGTCTTCCATCTTAAGGAAAGCCTGCCCGTGCTCTTTTAAGAGCTCCAACTCAACCCCGTAGGGTTTAAGGTAGCTCTCAAGCTCCACATCCACTCCGTAAACCTCTTTTAAAACTTCGTAAGGCTCGTGCGTTCCATTTTCAGGCTCAACCACCTTGGGTGAATAAACCAAGTAGCCAAAGCCGTGCCTGTAGTTTACAAAATCCCTCTCGTGGGACAGTACCAAGCTGAAACACACATCCGAATTGTGAGCGGTAATGTTAGGAAAGTGTTGAAAACTAACCACAAACTTGTTCCTTATAGCTCGTAGATGCTCGTCCCTAAAGTATCTAAAAAGGTTTCCCACCACTACCAAGTTGTCAAACTCTTCTATTCTTTCAAAGAAACTCTCAAGACCGTTTGCCTTAAAGGGCATCAGGTCACCTACAAAGCAGTAGTTAACTCCGTATTTAACTCTAAGGCGGGAAAGAATGTGGATGAGTGCTTCTCTAAAAGGTGAGTTAAGCAGATGTGCACCCACTAAAACAAGCGCACCACGCAACAAAAACAGGCTCTTTTTCACAAACTCAACCTTGTGGTCACCCTTTTCTGGTTGCAAAAGTGCGTCAAGAAACTTAAGCGTAAGGTCTGGCTTAAGAAGTAGTCTGTCCTTTGCCTTGGCACATAAGGTCTCATACCTACTGGAAATACACATAAGGTAAGCCCCTGCCTCCACCGCATCCACAAGCCATCTGGTAGACATAACTTCAGAGAAGACTGGCTCCGCATCCACGGATAGTATGAACTTTACACTCTTCCACTGAGTAGGCTCTAAGGTAGAGGGCAAAAAGTCCACCACTGGTGCATCCACAAAAACGTCATCCGTCAAACTTCTGGCAAGGGCATACTCTTCTATCCCAGCCTGCCTACCCAGAAGAAAAGCGGTCTTTCCTTTTGCTAACTTCTCTTTTAAAAGCTCCAAGGCTTGACCGTAGTCAACCTGCTTAAACTCCTCACCTTTTCTCACAAAAATGCCCTTAAGCCTGAGAGGGTTAGTTCTCATTGCCTGAAGATAGGTAATACCCTTGGTGCAAAGACTACCTACGCCCCTTCTGTCCGCAGGATGACCGTAAAGGTCTACTATCATATTTCCTTTTGTATAGGCTATGTATCCACAGGCACAACCGCAAGCGGGACAAAAGCCCACTTTTTCGCTGTCGTATTCTTTAACGGTGAGTGGCACTTTTGTGGGCGAAAGCTCCATCGCACTGAAGATTATACAGCAGTTTTCACCTTTACCTATCTTAATATCTCCGTTCCTATACCCTCTTCTGTAAAAACCTCTAAAAGTATGGAATGAGGCACTCTTCCATCTACGATATGCACTTTACCCACGCCGAGTTCAAGAGCTTTTAGAGCGCTTCTCACTTTTGGCACCATGCCACCCTTTATCACACCCGAGGATATAAGTGTAAGTGCCCTTTCTTTGTTTAGGGATGATACGAGCCTTCCCTCCGCATCCTTTACGCCCTCGGTGTCCGTGAGGAATATAAGTTTCTCCGCCTTTATAGCCCGAGCTACTTCAGAAGCCACGATGTCTGCGTTTATGTTGTAAGCCTCCCCCCTATCGCCCACACCCACGGGTGCTATCACAGGTATGTATCCGAAATCCATAAGCACTTGTAAGAGCTCTGTGTTTACACTCTCCACCTCACCTACATATCCTATGTCCTCCTCTGGCACCTCAAGCCCCAGCTCCGTAAAGTAAGCCTTTTTGTCAAGCTTGCGCGCCCTTATGAGCTGTCCATCCCTCCCAGAAAGCCCTACTGCGTAAACCTTTTGCCCGCTGTGAGTGTTTATGAGTGCCACTATGTCCTTGTTTATGTCACCCGAGAGCACCATCTCTACCACGTGCATGGTCTCCTCGTCGGTTTTTCTCATACCACCCACAAAGTGGGGCTTTATGCCAAACTTTTCAAGGGTTTGGCTTATCTGAGGTCCTCCGCCGTGAACCACCACCACCTTTATGCCCACATATCTCAAAA
Organism: Aquificaceae bacterium; assembly: GCA_025057245.1. Lineage (GTDB taxonomy): Bacteria > Aquificota > Aquificia > Aquificales > Aquificaceae > Pampinifervens. The sequence continues at coordinate 2,160 of JANWYC010000200.1, forward strand.
GCACCACATCCCTCGCAAAGCTTTCTCTGAGGCTTTCCTCTGTCATGGCAGAACCGCCATACTTTACGACG
>JANWYC010000201.1 GCA_025057245.1 Aquificaceae bacterium
CCATGGGTATACCCGTGCTCGTTTCCACGCTGAGAGGTCCTTCTTCTATGTATATCTCATCAAACAGGCTAATGGCTTGATATACCGTAAAAAGTTCGTGGTATCCATCTGCCCTTTTATCTAAGAGCCACAGACCTAAGTTTAACTTGGCAGGCGATAGAAATCTAAACATGAACCACAACCCTGTTTTTACCTTCCCTTTTGGCTGTGTAGAGTGCGTGGTCCGCTCTGCTTATAAGCTCGTCAATACTCTCGCCAAGCCTGTATGTTGCTACCCCTAAGCTTATGGTTATACCGTCTACGCCTAAGATGTTTATCTCTTGCACGCTCTTGCGTATTCTCTCCGCAAGGGCTTCCGCACCTTTTAAACCCACATTAGGTAGCAAAATGAGAAACTCCTCACCACCCCACCTGGCAACCACATCATCCACTCTTACGCAATATTTAATCTTATGAGCCACCTCTATAAGAACTCTATCTCCCATAGCATGCCCATAAGTATCGTTTATGTTTTTAAAATTATCCACATCCGCAAAGATGGTGCTAAAAGTGCTCTGATGCTTATCCGCCCTCTCCTTCTCTTCAATAAGTCTGGAGTAAATAAATCGCCTGTTGTATAGACCCGTAAGAGCATCTGTGTTGCTCATCGTCGTTAGAACTCTCTCTTTCTCTTTTCTTTCCGTTATATCAAAAAAGGTCAGTATATTAACAAGCCTCCTGTCTATCTGTATCCTTCTGGGTTCAAGTTGGACGTATATAAAAGTGCCGTCTTCTTTTTTGAGCTTACACTCAATCCACTGCTTTTCCCCTTCTTCCATGGGGTCACAGCTTAGTATAACCTCGTCAAGTGCTTTGTTTTTTAGTTCTCTTTCTGAATATCCAAGCATGCGATGAGCGTGCGCATTGGCTAAGTGTATCCTATTTTGTTCATCCGCAATTATGAGACCTGCGGAGATGTAGTCTGAGATTAGCTCAAGCTCCTTTGCCTGCACTTGAACCTGTCTTACCTTCAGGGTAAAGATGTAAAGGCTGAGTATTAAACCTTCCAGAAATAATAAGGAAGCTAAAAGATATAACTTATGTGTTTGCCAAACCGCGCTAATAAAAGGCTCCTTGTGAAAACCCAAAAGTAGAGCGGATGGCTCTTTAACCCCCTGTTCGTATAACTTTAAAAAAGTTACCACAATATCACCCTTGATAAGCAGTGACCCTGAGTTTTCTGAGCTTACAAGCTTTACAAATTCAGGACTTTTAAACACACTCTCCATACTTAAACCCATCCGCTCAGCGAGTCTATTCGTTATACTCTTGTAATAATCGTCATACGAATCATAGACCCATCTTTCGGAGCCTGGCAGAGGTTCGTAGGCGTATCTGTATTCTTCTAACATTCTCTCCTCTACCAACGACTTGTTTAGAACCACCGCATATAACCAATCAGGATTGGCTAAGTGAAGGTTCTCAAGAATAGTTCCTGAATTGCGAACCATTACAACCGCACCTAAATACTCTCCGTTTTCATCAATCACGGGAAATGCGTAAGCATAACCAGAAACCAAGCGAAGAATTGCAAAGCCGTGCGTGGGCTGTTTTGAGTCTCTCAAGTTTTTCAAAGCTGGATATACTTGGGAAAAGTCATCTCCATACACGTGTGGTGCGTGCAATCTAATAAGAACTCTGTTGTCTGGAGTAACAAATATAAGACCCTTTACCCCATAACCCTCTTTAAGGATTTCATACCTGCTCCATAGGTGAGCTAACAGCTTTTGTCTTGCAAGGATTAAATCCTTTTCCTCTCCGCTTCTTGCCAGCTTAAGAATTTGAATGGTTTCCCGGTCCATCAGCTTTGAATAGTATGAGGCTATAGCTTCCATATTGGCAATAGTGGCCGTTTTCCACATAAGATTTATCTCTTCAGTTTTGTATCTGTAGAAAGAGTTAAGGAACTTGTTTTCTAAGTATATAAAAAACAACCATACACATACGCCAACGACAATCATAGCGATAACTATGGGCAGATGCCTGAAAAGCTTGTAGCTTTTTTCACCATTCAGGTATATTTTTTTCATACTTTTAAAACCCTCATCTTTTAACTCCGCAAAACGATATTTAACTATTATAATCCACTTATGTTCCTTGGTTTATAGAGGATATCTATAAGTTTTTCGTCTCTGATTGGTAAGGTTTTTAAAAGCTTTTATAAAGTCGGACTCAAATTCT
>JANWYC010000202.1 GCA_025057245.1 Aquificaceae bacterium
AAACTCTCTATGTTCTGCCGTCTACCATATCAGTTTCTCTCTTTCCATCGCTCCCTATCTCTCCCTATCTCTCTCACTACTTCATCCTTTACTCTGCTGCCCGTTATCACCGCACCTTTCCTGAACTCTATCACCGGCTTTATTCCTTGCTCCGCTAAGTGCCTTAATGTCTCATGACTGTCTTAGCCTGTGTCCGCTATAGCTTCTTTGACCTTGCAACCAAAAGCCCGAGCTTTCTACAAGCTCCGCCTTGTCAAAAAAATACTTTCTGATGCTCCATGTCCAACCACTTTAGGATTTGAGCCTGACTATGCGAGAATTTATAATTCGTAGTTAAATAGATAACCATGAGAATGGGAACTATAGATTATTTTTTCTTGGGTAGCAAGCCAAATATGAGAAAGTTTCCTTCCCTTTTTATAGAACCTTCCAACTGTCCCACATCAGACAATTCTTGAATAATCCTGTCTGCCAACTTTTCTCCTAACTCTGGATGAAGGTTCTCCCTACCTCTAAAACGTATTCTTACCCTTACTTTGTCTCCGTCTGTCAAGAATTCTCTCATGTACTTTAGCTTCACCTTAAGGTCATGTTCGTCTATTCTAAGAGAAAGCATGATATCCTTTATGTCAATGGCGTGTTCCCGCTGTTTCTTCTTTGCCTCCTTCTCCTTCTTTTTAAGCTCGTATAGGAACTTACCGTAATCTAACATTTTGCACACAGGCGGGTTTGCCTGAGGGGCTATTTCCACCAAATCCAAGCCTCTCTCTCCTGCCAGCCTGAGAGCATCCTGCACTGGTAATATGCCCAACTGCTTTCCATTCTCGTCAATAAGTCTTACTTCTTTTGCCTTTATTTGCTTGTTTACCCTATACTCCTGCAAGTGCACCTCCTTCAAGTTTTTTTATAAGAACATAGGTAGAGAACAAAAGGTTCAAAAAAAGTATAGCGGTTGACGCTATAGAAACTTTTCTAAAAAGCACCCTCCTTGGGTCATTGTAGTCAATGGTATCTATGTCTCCCAACCTCTTTTTGTATTCTCTTAACCAATAAGATATGCCTACGTTCAAACCGAGACCCAGCATAAGAAGGACCGTGTAAAACCTTTCATCACCTAATATAAGATAAAATAGAAGAGTAAAAAAAGCAAATTTGTAAAACCTCCAAAGAATAGCCCCATAAAACCTACCAGCTAAGTTTTTGTTTTCTTTAGTCCTCAAAAGCACAGGCGCTACCAAAAATACGACCGCAAACAAAGAACCGCAGTAGAAAGCCAGAAGAAGATTAGGGTTCATGACCTACGACTACGACCTTATTCTTACCCATATTTTTTGCAAAATACATAGCTTCATCAGCCTTTTTAATACTTTCCTCTGGCTTTTCGTAGTCCTTAAGCCGAGATACACCCGCACTTATGGTAAAGCTTATAAAGCCAGTTATACTATCTATTTTGCATTCCTCTACCTTCTTTCTTATCCTTTCCGCAATTACAAAGCCACCCTCCTCCGATGTGTTAGGAAGAATTATAAGAAACTCCTCACCTCCAACCCTAATAGGAACATCATGAAACCTAATAGAATGCCTTATGATAGAACCTAATGTAGAGAGAACTCTGTCACCAATGTAATGTCCGTATGTATCGTTTATATTCTTAAAATTGTCCACATCTATAACCACAAAAGACATGGGTAAGTTATACCTTCTGCACATAGATATTTCCTTTCTGAGTGCATTATACATAAAGTTTCTGTTATACAAACCTGTTAGTGGGTCTATAAAAGCCAGATTAGACAAAATTCTAACTAAAAACTCATCAAGGAACTTTAATATACCAATCACTAACCTGTCCATCTCTTTGAGAATTTCGTAAGATTTCTCAAAATCAGTTTCCTGAGCATACATAGAAACCAGTCGCCAGTAAAGTTTGTCATAAGGGTATAGCTCTTCATACAAGGGGATGGTTTGATGATTTGATTTAAGGTCTTCAACCGCCTTCTGAACCGCTTCTCTTAGCGATTCAATTTCTCTACCTTCTATTAACAAGGTAAAGTGCGATGTGTATTTTTCCTTCAATCTGTTGATAAGCTCAAGGTAATTTGTCATTATCTCACTTTTTAGGTCTTCTGTGTCTAAGTTAAAAATATCGTAGAGAATGTAAGGTTTTATTAACATTTTCATGGCTTC
>JANWYC010000203.1 GCA_025057245.1 Aquificaceae bacterium
ATTTCACATATGACACCAGCAGGGTAAAGACCTGCAAGCTTCGCCAAGTCTACAGAGGCTTCCGTATGCCCTGCCCTTTCAAGCACCCCTCCGGGTTTAGACTTTAGCGGGAATACATGACCAGGTCTTATAAAATCAGAGGGTCTGGCATCTGGACTTACCGCCAGTTTTATTGTTATAGCTCTGTCAAAAGCAGATATACCCGTGGTATTGCCGAACCTTGGATGCGCATCTATAGAGACGCAAAAATAAGTTCCCTTAGGGTCTGTGTTCCTCACAGCCATAGGGTGTAGGTCTAACTCTTCACATCTTTGTGGTGTAAGAGTTAAGCACACAAGGCCTCTGCCGTGTTTTGCCATGAAGTTTATGGCTTCTGGAGTAACCTTCTCCGCTGCCATAACCAAATCCCCCTCGTTCTCCCTGTCAGGGTCATCTACTACTATCACAATCTTACCCTGGGCTATGTCTTCAAGGGCCTCTTCTATGGTGTTAAACCTAAATTCCATGTTTCAACCTCCTTCTTCTTCCTCACTTTTACCAAAGTTCTTTATCTTCTCCCACAGCTGGTCAAGTATACTTTTTTTATACATCTGTTTAATCTGCACATTCTCTGTCTCGATAGGTCTTCTTTCCAAGCCCTCGCTATAGTCACCTTTTAGCTTTTCTACAAAAGCACTTCCGTAGTGTATCCAAAAGTGGTCAATAAGCAAGAAAACAACAAGTATAATCAGCAGTTTTTTAATCATAGCTCTAATAAAAATATACTCAGAGTCTTGGCTAAGTTCAAGTAGGCATTAGATAAAAGTTGCGGTCCTAAAAAGATGCTCTGTATTCAGCCATATAAGAAACTGATAAAATCTCTGAGAAGATTTATTAGACAATTACATGTTGAACACGCACATCAAAAGTCAAGCTTTTCAATGATTGTCAATAGCCCGGCTATTTTTGGAAGATTAGCATCAGTTTCAATAAAGTCTTTTAAGAAGGTTTTGCGTTTTTTCGACTTTGGTTACAGTGCGTTTTATAGTATAAAACATAACCTCATGCGGAAGGCTTGAGGAAATTTCTAAAGCCCTCACAAGAGGACCTATGTGAACCCAAGTAACTCACAGCACTCTCATACACCTCTCTAAAAACCTGTCTTAGGCTATCCGCATGCTTCCTAAATCTCACAGAACTCTCTTAACTACATGCAATACCAACTTTTGTCTTCCTTATTGGATTTTAACCTTTTTTGCAAGAGGTGAGGATTCGTTCATGAGAAAGGGCGGTAGCCTAATTGAGGTTGAAGTGGACGTAAAGCCGATTCAGATATACTCCATCCTTGAGGGCGCAATTATGTCCTTCTATGACATATCTGAAAGGAAAAAGAGGGAAAAAATAGGGAAAAAGAACTCTATACGATGGTAGTTCACGATATACTCACCAGTCTATATAACCGTTGGTATGCGGAAGACTTTTTCGAGAAAGAGTTTGCTCGTATGAACAGGCAAAGCTTATCCATCAGCCTTATAATGCTTGATGTGGACAACTTTAAGAAGATAAACGACACTTACGGTCACAACGTAGGCGACGAAGTGCTGAGGAGCTTAGCGGGTATAATCAGGAAAAGTGTAAGAAGTTCCGACCTTGTGGCAAGATGGGGAGGTGAAGAGTTTTTAGTGCTTCTACCGGATACAGACGCTCAGGAAGCTGTTAGTATAGCGGAGCGCGTAAGAAGTTCCGTAGAAGCTTTTAGTATGGAAGGTATTCCCAAATTTACCGTAAGCATAGGGGTTACCTCATACAGGGTTGAGGATACCGTAGAAAGCTTTATAGAGAGGGCGGATAATGCTTTGTATTTAGCGAAAAGTAAAGGTAAAAACTGTGTTGTGGTGGGATGAGGTTCTGGGCATAGACCTTGCTGGAAGTTCAAGGAGAAGGAGTGGCTATGCTTATTGGAATAAGGGAAAGCTTTACGTTGGCGTGCTTTACGAGGATAGGGATATAATAGAGCTTGCTAAAGGTTTTTCTCATGTGTTCATTGATGCACCACTTTCCATACCCGCAGGTAGGAATAGTCTTGATGAGATGGGACCACACTTTAGAGAATGCGACTTAATACTTAGAAGGCTAGGCTTTAAGTTCTTTCCTGTAACTTTGGGACCTATGAGAATGTTAACTGAGAGAGGTATGAGGTTGGC
>JANWYC010000204.1 GCA_025057245.1 Aquificaceae bacterium
GCCAAGGGTGGGATGCGTCCCTCCGTAAACCTGCACCGCCTTAGTTCCGACCGCCCTTGCCATGTGTAAGAGCCCTGAGTCGTTACCTAAAAACAGCACTGCGTTCTTTATAACCGCAAGCACATCTATAAGAGAAAGCTCACTGCACAGGTTAATACCATCCCAGTCTTTGCAAAACTCTCTGTCCTCTTTACTGCCTACATAAACAACTCGGTAACCTTCCCTTATAAAGAGTTCTGCCACATGACCGAAGTAAGGATACCTTTTTTTCTCATACCTAGCACCAGGTGCAATACACAGGTAGTTATAGCCTAACCTCTCTCTCCATAAGGCTACTCTCTTCTCTGACAAAAGTATTCTGGGTCTGCCCTCCCTGTAGCCTAGAGCTCCTAAATATGCTAAAACCACGCTGTAAGGTTTGCGGAAGGATTTTAGGTATATGGCAAGCCTGCGTCTTATGGCTTGTTTGTCATAGCTTTTCCAATTACCTTTGAGCTTGAGCCTGAGTATAAAAGTCTTTAAGTTTTTGTGAAGGTCTAAGTACAGGTCAAAGCCTCTGAGTTTGTTAAGCGTCTGCTCTCTGAATAGCTCTTCTTTTTTAACCTGTATGAGATTAACCCTCGGGTCTTCTTTGAAAACTTCTCCGTAAGGATAAAAGGTGAGAAATGTGGGTTTGTATCCCATCTCCATAAGTGGGTTTATCACGCAGGATGCGAGCACCACATCGCCAAGGGAAGACAGCCTTACAACAAGAGCGCTTTTATCCACCGCTAACTGGGGGTATAATGGCTACCGTTTCATCACCCCTCAGAAAATGTTCGTCGTCAACGTATTCTTCGTTTACCGCAAACCTAACTTTTTCTATGATAGGTCTCAGCTCTGGATACTTCTGAATTAGTAATTTCCTAAACTCACCCACAGTTCCGTTAAATCCCAAATCTTCCTCATGCCTTCCCAGCTTTTCCCTTAACATCGCAAAGTAAAGGACTTTCATTTTCTCAAGCCCACCAATATAAGTATACACTAAGAAACCTCATAGAGAATGTTTGAGAGTTTTACAACAGGCATACAACCATAATTCTACAGCGCGTGTGGAAGAGCGTAAAAAACTCAGCTCCGAAGGCATCATCAAGCTAAATAGAATAAACCTGATGCATGCTCCAAACTCTTGAATGCGGTCATGTGGTTTGTCTTTGTGGTTTCTGACCATAAAGCCATGCTATTAACTTTCTAACATGTTTGCTACCCTCTGAGACACTACCCTTTAAGGCGTGCAAATTACGAATACTGTCTCTTCCGCCTCGTAGGGAGTTTAAAACATTCTCAGTGATGATTTGTAAAAATTTAGTCCCGTGCTATAATAAATCTAAGCAATGAGAAAATTTGGTTTAGTACTCATAACCTCGGTGGTGCTGGCGCAGGACCTTTCCACTATTAAGTTTATAGAAGGTGTTAATCAGCTTCAGAACAGCATGGAGTTAGCCAAAAAGGTTGAAGCTGATGTAAAAAACCCTTATCACTTCGAAAAGGCAAGGGCGAGCAGAGAAGTAGCTCACTATCTGATTTCTCGTATGGATGATGTTGGCTCAAGGTTGTTTATGATAAAAGCCTTTAATTCCATTTCAAAGTCGATGGCGGACAAAAGAGAGCTCGATAATATAGAACTTTTAACCACAGAGGGTGAAAAATCGGAGCTAAAGACTGGCTACGTTTTAGACATAGAATCGCTCAATAAAAGCCTCAAGTATTTAAGAGAGAACAAAGCTCTGAGCTGTGCACCTAAGGAGCTTGCACGAGGTGAAGTGTACTACGATGCTATGGTATACGAACTCTCTAAGAAGAAGCCGGACAGTGCATCAATCTTCGATTTTTACGAAAAGTCAAAAACGGAGCTAAAAAAAGCGGAAGAGAAAGTTAAAGTAGCCATTGAGGGTAACTTTGAATGTTATACGGGAAAGCCCTTCATTCCAGAACTGGTGCAGGCTAAATTAGAAAACGCACAATCACAGTCTAAACCTGCACCACCGCAAGCCACGGAGAGCTCACAAAGAGAAGCATCGGGAGGACCACCAAAAGAAAGCCTACGGGAAGAGCCGTCTACGAAAACCGCACGAGAAGAACCGCTTATGATAACTGCGAGGGTTCACTTTGATTTTA
>JANWYC010000205.1 GCA_025057245.1 Aquificaceae bacterium
TAGCTTCTCTACCGCTTCCTGTATTCTCTTGGTTACAAAAAAACCCGCAAATACCCTTACCATCACCAATACCTGAAAGTCCCCGTATCCAAATGCACAAAACCAGACTTAGGGTAGTATCCTACCCCTCCCGCTCTCAAACCTATAGCTAAATCCCTTAAAGCAGTCAGAGGCATACCTTCTATCCTTATATCCACCGCCTTGCCTAAGGTGTGGTAACTTTCTCTGGCTATTCCCCTTTTTCTCTTTCGCAAATACTCATTGGTGGAGGGTGCTCTGTATCCAGAGATTACCACGATTCTCTCCTTCTCTGAAAGGCTTGTTATAAGATAAAGAAGGTCAAGAAGATTTGTATCTATCTTTGTAACCTGACCGCTTCTGTGGTCTCTCAAAAGGTAATCTATCTCCTTCAAGGCGCCTTGTATATAAACGCCATCTATCCAATAGACCGTTTTAATGCTCTCTCCAGTGTTGAGAGCATAGAGGTTCAACGACCTGGCACCCTCCCTGAAACTTATGGAGTTAAGTAGAGAACCAAAGGAGAGAGAACTGCCCATAAGGGTAAATCCTATAAATCCCAGGGACTTTATCAGCTCTCTTCTGGTCATTTTACACCTCCGGCGCTGAATATTGCTCTCGTCAAAATTTTATCATAACCGTAAAGGTCTTCTCTAAAATGGAGCTTACCCTCTCTCTCAAGGGCGGTAAAGTAGAGCAGGTATACTGGCATCTTCTCCCTCAAAGGTATGGTTTGCGTCCTTCCCCTTGCAATAAGACCGTTGAGCTTTTTAAAGTTCCAGCCATCACCTAAAAGCGCAACCGCAAGCTCCTTAGCCTTTTCCACCCTGATACATCCTGAGCTAAAGGCTCTTTTCGAATGCTTGAAAAGGTGTTTCTCTGGCGTGTCGTGCAAGTATACCGCAAAGGGGTTGGGAAAGTTAAACTTTAACCGTCCCAGCGAGTTTTTAGGTCCTGCCTCTTGCACCAGTCTTAGGGGAAAGTTTCTCTCGTTGTAAAGGCTCCAGTCTATTTCTAAAGGGTTTACTTCCACGCCATCGCTGTACACCTTAAAGCCCTTCTTGGTCAAATACTCCGGATTTTTCTTAACCTTAGGCAGTATGTCCTTAACAGATATGGAAGTTGGAACATACCACTTTGGATTAATGGTTATGCTCTCTATTTTGCTATAGAGCATGGGGGTTGGTCTAAAATCCTGAATGTAGTTTCTTCCCACTACTACCTTTGAGCTAAGAACCTCCTTACCTTCACGCACGAGAGAAAGCTCAAAAAAAGGCACGTTAACCATCACTGCCTTCTTTATCTCCATGGGAAGCCAGCGATGTCTTTCAAGGTTTATGTGGATGGTTTTTAGCCTCTCTGACGGACTGACGTTTAGCTCTTGCAAGGTTCTTTTGTCTATAATTCCTGTCTCTGGTAGCCCGTGCCTTCTCTGAAAGCTCTTCACCGCTTCTAAGATTTTTTCATCAAAAAAGTCAGAAGGTGTGTATTCTTTAAGGTCTCCAAGCAGGAAAAGTTTGAAGGCTATCCGCTCAAGACATGAACTTCTGTCTCCAAACATGATGGGTTTTGAAAGCTTTATGGCATCCCACTCAAAATGGCTAAGCTCTGAAAGAGCCTTGCCAGCCTCCAACAGAGACCAGTAGTCAGATCTATGCGGGGAGAGTTCTCTGTAAAGCTCTTCCAACCTGTCTTCCACTATGAGTCTGTAGAGAACTTCTAACACTATGTCTGGTTTCTCTGGAAGGCTCAAACCCTCATAGAGCTTTGAAGGGTTAACCCTTCCATAGTAGAGATGGTAAGAGAGCTTAATAAGGTTGTCTGTTACGGAAATCTCTGGATGAACGCCGTTTGCTGGCATGTAGTCTTCAGGGTTTAGTCCGTGATAGAACGCCTCGTGCAAAAGTCTTTCAAAGATGTGGAACCTATATGTCCACTTCCCTTCACAGAACCATAAACATCTAAAGTTGATAATCTTGTAAAGCCCGTAAACCTTCTGGGGATGCTTTAGTCTGTGAAAGTTGGCTTTTATGTCTTTCTCTAATGCGTGCGCGGGGTTAAAGTTTAGAAGGAGCAGTAAAAGTAACAGGGCGACCGCCA
>JANWYC010000206.1 GCA_025057245.1 Aquificaceae bacterium
CTTTTCCTTGGTTCTGTATCCCGTGCATCTAAAGTTATCCAGAAGGACTGGGAACAACCTATCAGCTTTAACGCTCACAGTTATAGTTCTCTTGTTGGTGGTAATACCCTTTAGTTTAGTGCTTACGCTTGCGGTAAGGCAGTCTATTGACCTTTTACAGCTTGCCCTGCAGTTTACCAACGACCATTCCTATACAGACATGACAAACGAAGTTTTTCAGCACCCTTTTCTCAAAAGGCTCATCGGTGAAGAACACCTTCAGAGGCTTAATGAGTATGTACAATCGGAAGATTTTAAAAGCATGCTAATTGAAAGCCTGAGAACCCTCGCTCAAAAAGGTCTTAATTTGGTAGCCTTCTTTCTCCCTGCGGTGGGTAGCTTCCTGTTCAAGACCTTTGTCTTTCTGCTGACGCTATTTTTTATTCTAAGAGATGGTCCTCGGTTTGTGAAGTTTGCGGAGCGCTTCCTTCCTATGCACAGTGAAGATACGGAGAAGGTCTTCATAACCATATACAAGACTGTAATAGCCACCGTTTACGGTTCTATAGGTGTGGCTATTGCCCAGAGTTCTCTGGGCTTTGTGGGATACAAGATTGCAGGTATGGACTACGCTCTACTCCTGGCAATGGCTACCTTTATGGCTTCCTTCATCCCTCCCTTCGGTGCTGGCTTTGTGTGGTTTCCCGTTGCGGTTTACGTCTTTGCCACAAAGGGCTTATACAACGGGGTTTTTATGTTTATCTACGGCATGCTTGCCATATCTACCATAGACAACATAGTAAGACCTCTTGTAATGAAGAAAGGTATAAGCATACCTTACATAGTGCTGTTTTTCTCCATAGTGGGCGGTCTTCTTACCTTTGGATTTTTAGGCATTTTTCTGGGTCCTATAATCTTTACTACTCTTTTCACCCTCGCCCTCATATACGAGAAGAGAATTCTTATGGGAGCTCCTCTCAATCAAGACCGTACATTCTAAGGTTTTCCCTTATTTTGTGTAGTAGTTCTAAGGGAGTGTTTATGGGATAGTCAAGCTCCTGAAATACCTCCTCCGCCCTTCTTCCTAATATGTAAACATTTACAAACCTTTCAGAAATGCCATCTGGGGAGCTTATGGGAAAGTCCTCCGTTTTAAGCCTTCTCATTATCATGTAAGCCCACGGAACGTCCACCGCATAGGCAACCTTTTTACAATACTTTAAAGATAGGCTTTTTTCGTCATAGCCCTCTTTTACCAGCTTGTAGGCTAACTTAGCTATGCCTCCAGCGGTATGAACCTTAAGCTCTTTGTCCTCTTCTTCAGCCAACTCTTCCAAGCTTTTTAACTTTTCAAAAGCAATGCTGACATCACTTCTGAGAAGGTTTCTCACAGTCTGCGTGGTAAGACCTACCCTTTTAGCTATCTCTTCCTCATCTTTAAAATATTCCTCTTTTAGCACCACACAGTAAACAGCCTTTATCAAGGAAGGTAGCCAAGATAGGGTTTTGTTCTCTGCCAGCTTGGAAAAACCTCCGAGAACTTCAACTGACTTTAGGAAAACGCTGAGCAACAGAGCTTCAAATTCGCTCTCTTCTGGCTTTGGGATAAAAGCCATATAAGACCTCCTTTTAAAATCGGGGTGACGGGACTTGAACCCGTGACCTCTGGCCCCCCATGCCAGCGCGCTTCCGCCTGCGCCACACCCCGTAGTTGCAGAGCTCTACAGCTACCTCTTCGTCTCAAAAACACGCTTAAAAAGCAAAACCACACCCAACTTTATGCAAACTCTCAACATCTCACAAGGTCAGGCATTTATGGGAGCGTGCCTGCCACTGCGAGAAATTATAATATAATACACAACACATTGCAAAAAAGGTAAATATTCCACCGCTTCTAATATCTAAATCGTCTAGTAAGCCTGTCACAGATTTGTAATGGTCTTGGAAACTAGTCATTCAATGAAACTATCCGACCACGCAAAGAAAAGGGCGTTTCATACACGGGCTATGTAGAGCAAAGGAAAAGGCGGAAGAGATAAAGGAGGTAGTTCTCTCGGATGTTTAAGGCGATTGAAGTCTGCACGGACTTAACTCAAAGGAAAAAGGCTGCCATAAGAGAC
>JANWYC010000207.1 GCA_025057245.1 Aquificaceae bacterium
AAAGTGCTTCTTTTGCTTCCAGTTTTTTGAACCTTGCTTCTTCTTGTCTATCTTCTCTATGACTTGCTTTATGTGTTCGCCGTAAACTTCGCCGTCAGACGTGGCAACAAGTTTTCTGTAGCCTACGTCTATCCCTTTCGGTTATTTCTCCTTGAGTTCTACGGTCTTTTTAAAGCTTAGCTTTGCATACCACTTACCATCTTTTTGTAGAATTTCAATAAACGAACATAGTTCCCAGTTCTCAAAGTATTCTTTTGCGTATTCGTAGTTCTTGATTGGATATTCTATCCACTCTTGCGTCTCTGGATTTCTCAGCTTTAACCAAAAATCAAAGAAGTTGTTACCCTTCTCAAGCTTGAAAAATCTCTCGTCCAGTTTCATAGAAATCTTCTTAATCTCAGGCTTTTTAGTCTCTTTGTTCTTATGCTTCTTCTTAAGCTTGAAATAGACCTTAAGGATTCCTTTTGCCTGTTCTAAGGCGCATCCTTTGTATCGGGCGGACAGGAAAGAACCCACAGGACAAGTTTTGACTTCTTGATAGTCTGGTATTCTGTTTTGAGATGTTCCAATATCAATAAAGTATTGCATCACTTCTCTATAGGCATTCCAAAGCTTTTGTAGGAAGTTCTTTTTATCTGTGTTAGCAAACTCTAAACTAAACGAAAGGCTTCTGATGATTTCCTTAGTTATCGTTATTGTAAGTTTCCCCGTCCTTAAACATCTTCCACGCCCTGCGGTAGCTTATGCCAATCTTCTTAGCCCAATAAGAAAGTTTCATGATTGAAATTATATAACAAGCGTCTATATATGTTAAGGTTTATCTATTCTATTAGATACTAGTAGCCAACACTCTAAAATGGTCAAAACCCTCAGGCTCGACGGGGTTGTTGTCAAGGTACACACCTTGACCCTTCTCCACCACGCCTATGTGGAACATGCTCAGAAAAGGGTTGAATCTCCCCGCAGGATGGGTGAAGAGGAGCTGGTAATCCTCACCACCCAAAAGGGCGTACTGAAGAGGGTCTTTCCCATGCTTTCTGCAAAAAGACCTAAGCTCCTGAGATATGGGTATGTTTTTTGAAAAGAGGTTTAGCCTAACACCGCTTGCCTGAGCCAGCCTGTGGGCGTCTATGGACAGACCGTCACTAATATCCATGCTGGCGTTTGCATACTTGGATATGTGCTTTGCAAAGTCCACTCTTGCGGTTGGTCTTAGATGTCTTTCTATCAGGCTTAGCTCAAAATCCTCGTAGTTTTTCTTTTCCATCAGCAAAAGCTCAAGCCCGGCTCTTGAGTCTCCCAAGGGACCAGAGACAAAAACCCAATCTCCTTCCATTGCGCCTCTCCTGCCTACGAACCTCTCCGTCTCACCCACCAAAAACACATCTACACACACTTTGTCTCCCTTGCTTACGTTCCCACCCACTACCTGACAGCGGTAAAACTCGCAGGCTTTTTTCACACCAAGGTAAACCTCCTCCACAAAACTAACCTGCACGTCGGGAAGCACCAACGATATGAGGGCGTAAGCAGGCGTTCCACCATTAGCCACCACATCGCTAACATTCACAGATATAGCCTTCCATCCAATAGCTGAGGGTGGATAGCTTATCTTAAAATGTCTGTCCTCAACCAGTGTATCGCAGGTAAGCAGAACCGTGCTTCCACCAAGGTTGACCGGTGCGGTATCATCCCCTATTATCTGACTATCAAGTATTCTCTTTAACCTCTCTATAAGCCCAAGCTCACCTATCTGGGAGAGCCTCATTCTATGAATATCTGACCTTCTAAAGGTTGAACGATAACTCCCCTGTCTTCTATATATTTCATGGCTCTTTCTATCTCCTCAGGCTCCCCGTCTATTTCTACGGTTAATATACCCGTATCCATGGTGACCTTTGCGGTTCTTATGTTTACTATCACATTAAAATTCTTACAGACCGCACACAGTATGGGCTCTTTAATCTTCTCTTCAGGGTATATAAGTTGAAGCCTTACCAAGTTCATCAGAAAAGATTATATAAGAAAAGACTTTGGG
>JANWYC010000208.1 GCA_025057245.1 Aquificaceae bacterium
GGGACGTTAGTATGGTGAGCTTGTGTTTTGTGGGTGTGTCGTGTGTGCGGGGGGTGGGGGTTTTCTGGGGGATATGCCTTAGAGTTTATTCTGTTAAAGAGTTAAATATTTTGTGATTTTTGTTAGCTTGAAAAGGAGGTGGGGTGGGTTATAATTACCTGTAGCAGATATAAAAGAGGAGGAAAAAACAAATGAACTTTGATTTCTCGCAACTAAGTCCACTCGTTCAGAGAGCTCTGAAAGACATGGGTTTTGAAAAGCCAACACCTATACAAAAGGAGGCTATACCGCTTGCTCTGAAAGGCTACGACATCATGGGTCAGGCGGCAACTGGCACTGGTAAGACTGCAGCCTTCGGCATACCTATCGTGGAAGGGACAGAAAAAGGAGATGGTCTCACCGCTCTTATAATGACTCCCACAAGAGAACTGGCAATGCAGGTAAAAGAACAACTCTATCAACTCTCAAAATACAAGGGTGTTAAAGTCTTCAGCTTTTACGGTGGAACGTCGGTGCAGAAAGATTTAGAGCTCCTGTGGAGAACAACGCCTAACATAGTGGTAGGAACGCCCGGTAGGATAAAAGACCTTACTATGAGAGGGCTCTTTAATTTTGACGAGCTTAGATACTTCGTTCTTGACGAAGCGGACAGGATGTTAGACATGGGCTTTATAGAAGACATAGAGTGGATGATAGCCCAGCTACCAAAGGAAAGGCAAAACTTCCTATTCTCCGCAACCATAAATAAAGAGATAGAAGCCTTAGCCAAAAAGCATCTGCGTAAAGATTATAAGTTCATAAGAGTTATAACTGAGGAGCTAAAGCCTAAGATAGAAGAAAGATTGATAAAGCTAAGCTCGTCTGGACAGAAAATGTCAGAACTGGAAAAACTATTAAGGGAGCATCTTTTGGAAAAGGTTATAGTCTTTGTCAAGACAAAAAAGGATGCAAAGGACATAACAGAAGACCTAAGGAGAAGAGGTTTTAACGTGGTTTCTCTTCACGGGGATATGACACAAAGGCAGAGGGAGAGGTCTTTGAAGCTCTTTAAAGAAGGTAAGGTCAAAATCGTAGTTGCTACGGATGTGGCTTCAAGGGGTCTTGACATAAAGGGCGTGAGCTTGGTAATAAACTACCACATACCCGAAGACCCAGAGGTTTACATACACAGAATAGGAAGAACTGGAAGGATAGGTGCTTACGGAAAGGCTTACAGTCTTATAACGCCAGAGGACAGCAAGGCTCTCTGGAGGATAAAAAAACTCAAAGAAAGCTATGCGGTAGCTGGGGATGGAACTGTATGAAAGAGCTCTAAAGATTAAACTTCTCCTGCTTGACGTGGACGGAGTGCTTACCGATGGAAGGCTATACTACACACCTCAAGGGGAGGAGCTAAAGGTCTTCCATGTTAGGGATGGGGTTGGCATAAAACTGGCTCAGAAGGCTGGTCTCAAAGTGGGAGTTATATCAGGAAGAAACAACAGAGCTCTCGCCAACAGGCTTGAAGAGTTGGGTGTGGAAGAGGTTCATCTTGGATTTTTTGATAAACTGCCAGTTTTTGAAAGTATGCTGAGAAGGCTTTCTGTGGAATGTGAAGAGGTAGCCTTTATGGGGGATGACCTTTTAGACCTGCCCATCTTAAGGAGGGTTGGCTTTCCTCTAACTGTGGCGGATGCGCCAGAAGAGGTGAAAATGCACGCTCTCTACGTTACCAGTGCGAAGGGCGGTGAGGGTGCGGTAAGACAAGCGGTCGAACACCTTTTAAGGTGTAGAAAACAGTGGGAAGATGTGATAAAAGATTATTATGCTTAAAAGTCTGGTTTTAGGTTTAGTTATAGCACTTACCGCATACGCATTAAAGAGCTACGTGGAAAACTTTAAGTTTGTTAAAACATCAGGAGAGACCGCTAACGTCCTCGAAGGTGTAACCATTAGGTCTTACGGCAAGGAAGGTGTGGAGTGGATTATCAAGGGAGCAAGGCTTGAGGTTATGGGTAAGGATGTGAAGCTCACAGATGCGGAG
>JANWYC010000209.1 GCA_025057245.1 Aquificaceae bacterium
AACTTCACAGTGTATAATACTATGGTTATGAGAAGCACAAGAGTAGCGTGGAGCATAACTCATCAGGAGTTTACCGTAACTGACTATTACTACTTTTCCATACTTCAGAAGGAAGCTCAAAGAAGGGGTCTGATTGTGGACGAAGTAGATAACTGGGAAAAATTGGCTCAGTATGACACCATAGTGTTTAATTACCCAGAAGTACCTTTCACAGAAAAGGAGGCGGAGGAGGTGGAAAGATGGGTCTGGCAAGAGGGTAAAAAGGTTATCCTGCTTGGATATTACAAAAATGAGGACCACATAGCGGATACTTGCAACACCTTAGCTAAAAGGTTCGGCATGGAGCTGAATCCAGACGAGGTGACCGACGAGGTTAACAACCACCAAGGGGATAAATACTTTGTTGTTACTTCAAAAATAAGAAGGTATAACAAAAACGAGAAAAACGAGGTTAGCGTAAACCGTATAATGCTTGCCTGCAGTGCCTCTGTTAAACCTCTTATGCCAGATATAAAAGTGGTAGTGCGTGCGGAGGATACCGCCCAGTCTAACGCTGGAAACTATACCCTTCTGATAGCGGAACAGCTGGCACCTACCAGCGGTGGATACTTCTGCCTCGCTGGCACTTGTGTTTTTTGGGATAACTACTCAATAAACCTTTACGACAATCTTGAGTTTTCCATAAACCTTCTCAGACATACATCTCAGTTAGAGTTAAAGGGTGGTAAGCAGGTTATAATAGAGCTATAATCTTATTAAAAAGGAGGGATAGCATGGACGCTTATAAAATGATTGAAGAGTTTCCAGAACAGCTCGCCAAAGTTGAATGTGAAAGCCTAAAGCCTGAAGACTACGCAGGGATTGTTTTTAGTGGTATGGGTGGTTCTGGCATAGTGGGTGATTTCATGAAGCTTTTTATAAAGGCAAGCGTGCCAGTGCTCTCTATAAGAGGCTATCAGATACCGGAGTTCGTGAAAGATGGTTGGCTTTTGGTATGCACCAGCTATAGCGGAAATACCGAAGAGACCATCAGCACCCTTGAGGAGGGTTTAAGCAGGGGTCTTAAGGCGGTTTGTGTAAGCTCTGGAGGAAAGCTTAAGGAAATAGCCCAGAGAGCATCCCTCCCCTACTTTACACTACCGCAGGGTTATCCTCCCAGATACGCTCTTGGTTTTATGCTCTCTACCCTTATGTGCCTTTTTGACATGGGCGAGGAAGTAGAAAAGCTCAGGACGCACCTTAAAACCAACAGAGAAATTATAAAACAGCAAGCTCAGAGCATAGCTAAAGACATGTTTACTTACCTACCCGTGGTTTACGGCACACCATTGACAGAAACTGTGGCTTTCAGATGGAAAACGCAGGTTAACGAAAACTCAAAAACTCTCTGCTACAACGCAGTGCTTCCCGAAATGCATCACAACGAGGTAGTGGGTCTTGACAATCCTCAAATAAGAAACCTCTGCACCTTTACTCTACTTTATGACCCAGAAGACCACGAGAGAGTTCTAAAAAGAGTGGAAATCACAGAACAGATATTCAAAGAGTTGGGCGTGGTTCTCAGGGTCATAAAAGGCGAGGGCGAAAACCTTGCACAAAGGCTCTTATACATAACCTATCTGGGCGACTGGGTAAGTCTATACCTGGCAGAGATATACAAACAAGACCCCATACCAGTAAGGGTAATAGACTTTATAAAGAAAAGCTTGAGTTGAGTGTAGTGTTAATTTATCCAAAAATTGCCTTCTAAGGCTTGGTAAGAGGCTAAACAGGATAATTTAGGGACGTCGTATTCAAAGGCGATTTATGGAAGCTTGATATTCAAACATCTGATGCCACATACTCCGCAACTTCACATAAAAGAACTCGTAAACTTCTTATGAATCAGAGGTGAGAGATTTATTAAATAGTTGGATGTTAGACACGGCAAAGAAAGCAGGAAAAGTAAAAGCGAATTTGAATGCAAACTTTTGG
>JANWYC010000020.1 GCA_025057245.1 Aquificaceae bacterium
GTTCTTGGCGGTAATCTCTATTATGTAGTCTCTTACCTCTTCAGCCAGTTCCTGAAGCTCGTCGTAGTTATATAACTTCAGGCTCAAGGGACCTTGGTAGTCTTTCAAAAGTTTATACTTTTCTAACATAAGCTGTAAAGATATGTCACATTTTATGCTTTTTCAAGGGTGTTGTGAGAATGTTTTAAACTTCTCCAAAGCAGAAAAGACAGGGTTTATGACACACAAGCGGTAAAAAGTTGCTTTGTCTAAAAACAATTTCTGATGCCTGATAATCTCCAACTTCAGGATTCAAACCCAGCTATACAGGGATTCGTAAAACTCTGGTGAAGAATTCAGAATTCTCACCTCTTCAGGAGAAGAACACAAGCCTTAGCATCCATCCTGTAAACAGCTGGAAAGTGGTGATTAGAAGACCTATTATAGGAAGGACTATAAACTTTTTACCTAATCTATCGCCTCTGAACAGGAAGAGAGCAAAGGTCATAACAGACAAAACAAGAATCAGAATTCCGTTCCACTTGTGAGGAAAACCCCAGATGAAGGGCACTTTTGACTGAACCAAAGGAACGCTGGAAAGTCCAAAGCCGAAAAGAACGGAGAGCAGGGCAAAAACTATAAGCGCAGCGTTTGCGATAAGTGCTGGCTTTAGGAAGCTTTTAAACTTCAAAAGGGCAAGAGTGTAAAGAGTAAACACCAAAAGGGCTAAGATTATTGTAGGGTAAGAGAAAAGAGGATGTAAAACCATCATCACACCTCCAGCTTTTTATCCACTTCTATTATACCCTTGTAAAGGTCTAAGAGTATGGATGCGTAATCCTCCTTGCCCACTTCAACCCCATCCATAAGCTCCTCAAGCCTTCTCGTAAAGTCTTCGTTGAGAAAAACCCTTACCTCTTCTTTGCTCTCCAAGTAGGAGTAAACCTCCTTACCCAGCTTTGTGGGTATGAGAAAGCCCTTGTTTTCTACTACGTAGCCCCTTTCCAGAAGTTTCTCCACTATGCTGGCGTATGTTGACGGTCTTCCTATGCCTTTTCTTTTCATCTCCTGAACCAACTCACCGTGAGTGTATAGGTATGCCTTTGGCTGGGAAAGAAGCCTTTTTGTATTTTCTACGCTAACCCGCCCAAGCTTTATACGGTATACCTCCACAGGCAGAAACTTGTTCCATCCCTCTTCCAGTATCTCCACTGGTATATCCATAAACTTTTCCAAGCCATTGACATTAACCCTTATTTTTAGCACTTTTAACCTTACCGCTTTAGTTTGACTGGACATAAAGCGATTAAAGATAAGTTCGTACAGAAGAAGGTGTTCTCTGGTCAAGCCTTCCACTTGACCGCTGTAGACCAATGCTCTCAGCTCTTCTGGGTCTATGTTCTTGGTAGGCCTTATGCCTTCGTGAGCACCACCCTCACCCCAAGCCCTTCCATGGAAAAACTCCTCCCCCAGCTCTTCCTTTATGTATTCCTTCGCCAAGTTTATTCCGTAGTCAGAAACCCTGTTGGAATCCGTCCTGTGGTAGGTTATGTATCCCAGTTCAAAAAGGTTCTGTGCGAGGCTCATGGTCTTTGGTAGCGACCAACGGTAAGCGTCGCTGGCTGACTTTAGCATAGCGTCCGTGCTAAAAGGTGGTGGTGGGTTTTTAAGCTCCTCCTTCTCTTCCAGCTTTTCAACGTAAGCCTCCTTAAGCCCTTGGTAGAATTCCTTAGCACTCTCCATGCTTTCAAACTCAAACTCCACTCTTAGCTTTCCAGATTCGTCTATGGGAAATACCACTCTGTAAACCTTTTGACGGTGCTCCTTCTCTCTTTGTATTATCCAGCCGAGCACTGGTGTTTGAACCCTTCCTGCGGATAGCCAATGCTTTCCAAAGGTAGACTGCAAGAGCCTTGAAAACTCAAATCCCACCCATCTGTCCGCCACCCTTCTCAAAACCTGAGATTTTACCAGATTAAGGTCAAAGTCCCTACACTCTTTCAGAGCTCTTAAAATGGACTTCCGCGTAACCTCGTGAAACTCCATCCTTTTCACCTTTGGGCTGTATACCCTTATTAGCTCCGCCACATCCCAGCCTATTTTTTCACCCTCCGTGTCAGGGTCTGTGGCTATAAGCACCTCCTCCGCCTCCAACGCCATCCTCCTGAGACTCTCCACTATATGCTCTTTGCCTTCTATCACCTCGTAAACCGGTATGGGTTTACCGTCCATGTAAACACCGTGGAAGCCTTCTTCCTTGCTTAGGTCAAGCACATGTCCAAGGCTTGCGGTTATCATAACATACCTGTCCTCAGTGGAAGTTTCCAGTAGCTCGTGCTCGCCCACCTTTCTTCTTACCGCCTTTCCAAAAAAGTTGGCTATAGTCCTTGCCTTGTTGGGAGACTCCACCACTATAAGCACTGGCTTTAGTATGTCCTTGTTTGTGGATACATCCCGTCCTTGCATGAAACTTTTTATACTCTCCCTGTCTCTGTCCACCTCTGCCATTATTTCTCTCAGGTCTTTCTCTTCCGCTTTGCTAAACTTAATGTCCTCGTTAAACCACCTTACTTTCTTTATCAAGTGTTTAAAGGCTTTCTCGTCGTCAACCAACACCAGGCTTAAACCTTTACTTATACCCCCCGCATACATCCTTGAGACCCTACCGCTCGCCTGCAAGTAGCCTGTGGCGTCAGACACGACCATCTGGTAGCCATCCTCGGTCTTTCTCAGCGTTATCTCCTCTGAGGTTTGCATCAGGTTCAAAAGCTCCTTTGAGCTTAAAAACTCACCCACATCCTTCTTTAGCTTGTCTATCTTGCTTATTAGCTCCGGTTTGTCTTTGAGAAACTCCTCGCTCAAATACTGATACTTTCTCAAGCTCTCCAGCCAGCGGTCTACATCCCTAAGCAGGTTGGGAAGCTTCTTTGCTATCAAACTCCTTAAAGACATGAGAGCCCAGAGTAGGTGACTTAGATTTTTCTCAAACTTCAGAGATATAACCATTTTGGGAACGCCGTAGAAGAGTGCATACCTTATCACGTGAGGCAAGTCTATACCTCTGGCAAGAGGGTTTTTGTAAGAGGCTATGCCTACCAAAAGGTCTATCTCTCCCTTCTCGTATGCGGTCAAAGCTTTCTCATCAAGCTTCTCGTAAGACACCGCATTAATACCTTTCTGTTTCAGGTAAGATACCATCTCATCCACGCTTTCCTTTTTCTTGTCTGAGGGAATAAACAAAAGACCGCCCTTACCTAAAAGCTTTATCCATTCCTCTATAGGTCTTTCGTCCATGCTCTGGTAAAGGTCTACTACGTTTCTAAGGTAAAAAGTGGGTGTGCCCACTTCAAAGCCCAGAAGCTCCCTAAAAAGCTTTATCCTGCTTGAACGTGGGTTTGAGGTGGCGGAGGATACCACAAGAACCCCCCTTCTCTTCTCCCAGACTTTCTTTACCTCCTCCGAGAGTTTCTTTATGTTTTCCCAGTCCACATCGGTTTTGTTCCTCTTCTCCTTTAGCCTTATCAAAGACATTGCCAGCTCCACGTCCTTTTCCTCAAAGCCTAAGAGCAATAGAAGCTTGTCTATGTTTTTTGCGGTCTTTAGGAAAGAGTCCACATCGTCTACGAATACAAAGGAAAAGCCACTGGGTATGATTTCTTGGTTCTTGTAGAGAAACATGGAAGTGGTTACCAGTATTTTAAAGTCTCCGCTCTCAAGTCTTGCCTTTTTAAGCTCCTTCTTTTTCTGACTTTCTTCAAGAAAATACAAAACCTCCTCTTCGTAGCCGAAGGCTTTTAGCTTTTGAAGTGTAAGTTCCACCAGCACCTTTGTAGGTAGGATTATGTAAGACTTTTGACCCTTGTTTGAAAGGTAGGTAGCCATGGAAAGACCAAAGGACGTTTTGCCTACGCCAGTGGGTGCCAGTAAACCAAAGGAGTTTCCAAGAAACACCCTTTTAGCCCAGCTTTTTTGTAAGCTCCAAGGCTTTGACTGGAACTTTCTCTCAAAGTGCGCCTCCCACCTCTTTAGCTCCTCCTCCATACCGCAGACCTTCTCCAGCGCACCAGTAACACGCCCGCAGTAGCCCTCTTTCAGCTCCTTCAAACACTTTTGACAGGGTAGACCAAGGCTCAACCTGTCTGCGGTAATATCTCCTCCACAGTTAGGACAGAGTCTCTTATAAATGCTTTCTATCATATGTTCCTTATTTTATCCTTTTTCCTCTTCTCTGCCCTTGAGTATTAGCTTTATGGGTGCGTGCTCTATCCTTAGGTGGCTTCTCAACCTTCTTTCAAAAAATCTTAGGTAGTCTTTCCTCCACAGGGATGGGTCGTTGGTAAAGACTACCACGGTGGGGGGCTTACTTCCTTCCTGAAAGGCGTAGTAAACTTTAACTTCCCTACCCTTGTGCGACGGTGGATGTTTCTCTTTTAGAACCCTTTCTACCGCTCTGTTTACGAAGGATGTTTTGTGCTGGATGTTGTAGTCTTTCCAAACCAAAAGACAAGCCTTCAAGATTTCATACACACCTTCCCCTTTTATGGCGGATGTAAGCACCACGGGCGCATAGTCAACAAAGCTAAACTCCTTCCTCAGATAGGCTTCCACCTGCTTTGCGTCCGCCTTTATAAGGTCTAACTTGTTGCCCACTATAACGCAACCTTTAAACCTTCTCTCCACTAGACTGGCTATCTTTTTATCTTGGTCTGTCACGCCTTCTGAAAGGTCCACCACAACGCAGGAGATGTCCGACATCTCCACAGCCTTTATGGACCTTCCTACGGAGAAAAACTCCACACCGTACTCTACCTTGCTTTTCCTTCTCATGCCAGCGGTGTCTACGAGAATAAACTGTTGACCTTTAAAGGAGAAAGGCACTTCTATGGCATCCCTTGTGGTCCCGGGTATGGGTGAGACTATGACCCTTTCCTCTTTGAGAATGGCGTTTACGAGGGATGACTTCCCCACGTTTGGTCTCCCAAGAAAGGCTATACGCACACCGTCTAAAACCTTAGCCTCTCCTTCGGGCAGGCTCTCAACCAAACGGTCTAAAAGCTCGTCCACGCCTCTACCGTGATGTGCGGAGATGGGGAAAACCCTTTCAAAGCCAAGAGAGTAAAACTCGTAGACCCTGTTTTGGAGACTCTCTTGGTCAATTTTGTTAACTGCGAGAAAAACTTTGCTCTTGTGTGGGTAAAGCATACTGGTGAGGAACTGGTCTCCTGCGGTTAAGCCCTCCCTGCCGTCCACTAAAAACACTATTGCCTTCGCACTTCCCAAAACCCTCTGAACCTGCCCCTTTATGCTCTCCGATATATGGTCCTTACTTTCTAAAACTCCACCCGTGTCCGCAACAGTAAAGCTCTTGCCACTCCAGACACAAACGCCCTCTACTATGTCTCTGGTGACGCCAGGCATGTCATGAACTATGCTCTTGCGCCTTTTTACCAGCCTGTTAAACAGAGTAGACTTTCCTACGTTTGGTCTTCCCACTATAAGCACATCCGCCATTCTACAAATCCCTGTAGGGTGCGGTAGTTAAGTATTTTTCGCCACCATCTGGAAATATGACCACTATTACGCCTTCCTCTAACTCTCTGGCTACCCGTATTGCGGCAAAGAGCGCCGCACCGCAAGACTGCCCGGCAAGTATGCCCTCATCGCGAGCAAGCCGTTTGGTCATCTCGTAAGCGGGCTCTGTCTCTACAAAAATGGTTCTGTCCAGAAAGGTTTCGTCAAATATGCCGGGCTTTATGGAACTTTCTATGTGCTTTAGACCTTCTATGCCGTGAAAAGGATAAGCGGGTTGAACGCCTATGATTTGCACATCAGGGTTGTAAATCTTTAACCTTCTACCAGTTCCCATGATAGTTCCGCCCGTGCCTATACCCGCCACGAAGTGCGTAATCCTACCCCCCACCTGATGCCATATCTCTATACCCGTGGAGTAAAAATGTGCCTTCCAGTTGGCAGGGTTGTTATACTGGTCAAGGTATACATACTTGTCTGGCTCCTTGCTAACCTTTTCCCTGACAAAGAGAATGGCACCGTCCGTGCCTTCCAACGGGTCTGTAAAGTATACGCGCGCACCGTAGGCTTTGATTATCCTTTTTCTTTCTTCACTCACGTTAGAAGGCATGGCAAGCTCCACCCTTATGCCAAGGGAAGCACCCGCCATAGCTAAGGCTATACCCGTGTTTCCAGAAGTGGCATCTATGACGACTTTATCCTTGGTAATAAGCCCTTTCTCCATGGCGTCTAAGAACATGCTCAAGGCGGGTCTGTCCTTTACAGAACCTCCAGGGTTAAAGCTTTCAAGCTTGGCGTATATCTCCACCTTATCAGACACATCTGGCGGTATTACCTTCCTAAGCCTTACCAAAGGCGTATTACCCACCAAGTTCAAAAGGGAGTTTCTTAGCTTTTTGTAAGGCTCGTCATGCTGACCTAAGACCCACACGGATAAGATTATAAAGCACCGAGCGTTCGTCCGTTAAAGCTCAAGACAATGGCTCGTTTGACGCAAGAGCTCTTAAGTGTTGAACTGGTCGTGGCTCCGGAGCACCGCACCCCTTGAACTTACGCCTTTTCATCCACCATCCAAAAGTATTCATCCCTCTCTGGTCCTGTGGAAAGCATCACTATGGGAATGCCTATGTATTCCTGTATGAACTCCAAGTATTCTATTGCCTGTGGTGGTAATTGGGAAATACTCTTTGCTCCCCTCGTATCCTTCAGCCATCCTGAAAAGCTCTTGTAGACAGGCTTAATTCCACCTACAAGCTCAAGGTTAGCGGGTAGGTCTTGAGTTAGTTTTCCGTTCCTTTCGTAAGCAACACAGACCTTTATCTCTTCAAAGGAGTCCAGCACGTCCAACTTGGTAAGAATCAAACCGTCAAGACCGTTTACGCGCACCGCATGTTTTAAAGCCACAAGGTCAAGCCATCCACACCTCCTAGGCCTGCCAGTGGTTGCACCATACTCACCCCCCCTGTTCCTTAGCATTTCACCCACCCCGTCGGTAAGCTCCGTAGGAAAGGGTCCTTCTCCCACTCTGGTGGTGTATGCTTTGGAAACAGCCCAGAACTCCGCAGTGGAGAAATACTTGGGGGGTAGACCAGTGCCGTTGGAGAGCCCAAGAGCGGAGGCGTTGGAGGAGGTAACGTAAGGATAAGTGCCCATGTCTATGTCTAACATAGTGCCTTGAGCTCCTTCAAAAAGCACCCTACCCTTAAATTCAAGAAGCCACTTTGTAGTGTCTGTTACCCTCTCCTTTATCTTCCTGTAGTTTTCCATAGTTTTTTCAAACATCTGTTCTAAGCTCAAGTCTTGCCTTTGATAGTAAACCTTTTCGCACAGGTCTTTGACAAACTCAAGGTTTTCTTTCATTAACCTGTATGCGTTGTCTGGGTTTTCAAGGTCGCATACCCTTATACCTTTCCTTCCGAACTTAAACATGTAAGATGGTCCAATACCCCTTAAGGTAGTTCCTATCTTGCCCTTCTTCTCAAAAAGTGAGTCCAGGAGCTTGTGGTAAGGCATAACCAAGTGAGCCCTATCGCTTATAAAAAACCTATCCCATACCCTAAGACCTTTGTCTTCTAAAGCCTGAACCTCTTCCACTAAGAGCTCTAAGTCCACCACCATACCTTGAGCTACTACGCCTATGGTATGAGGATGGAGAATGCCCGTAGGTAGCAGGTGTAGGATGAACTTCTCGCCGTTTACCACCACAGTGTGTCCTGCGTTGCTACCACCTTGATACCGCACCACCGCATCAAAGTTTGCGGAGAGCAGGTCAACTACTTTTCCCTTGCCTTCGTCACCCCACTGAGCACCAAGTATTACAAGTTTTGTTTTCATTGATAAGCTCCTTGAAGCTCCTCCACTTTCTCCCTTATGGCTTTTAAAAGTTCGTCCATGCCCCAGCCCTTGACCACGGACACCACCGCGGACTTACCCTCCATAAAAGCAGGCTCGGTAAGTTGAGGTATGTCCTCTTCTCTTCTTACTACCTTGTCCACCTTGTTAAAAACGTAGATTACAGGCTTTTCGTCCGCGGATAGGTCTTTGAGTATGTCCTTTACCACCTTGACCTTCTCCAACCACTTTGCATCCGATATGTCTATTACATGTAAGATAATGTCCGCCTCCTGAACCTCCTCAAGGGTTGCTTTGAAAGACTCTATCAGCTCTGGTGGCAGTCTTCTGATAAAACCTACAGTGTCTGTGATAAGCACCTTTATGTCTGGAAAGAGGAAGCGAACGGAGGTTGTCGTGTCTAAGGTAGCAAAGGGCATGTCCGCCACCAGAGTGTCCCTACCAGTTAGCGCCTTCATAAGGCTTGATTTACCTACGTTCGTATAACCTACTAAAGCCACCTTTACCACCTTTAGGTCTTTTGAACTCTCCCTTCTTTTTCTCTGTTCTCTTCTTTGCCTTTTAATGTCCTCAAGCTCCTGTTTTATCTGTTGTATTCTCTTCCTTATCCAACGCCTCCTGACCTCAGCCTCCTGCTCTCCAGGACCTCTCGTTCCCACACCACCACCCAAACGGGATAGCTCTTTACCCTTTCCGTATAGTCTGGGGAGCTCGTAGGTTAGCCTTGCAAGTTCTACCTGAAGCTTGGCGGTTTTTGAACGCACTCGCCGAGAGAAAATTTCCAATACCAAGTCCGCACGGTCCATAATTCTCTTCCCTACCGCCTTCTCCAAGTTGGATATTTGAGAGGGAGTGAGAAAGGTATCAAAAACTACCACATCCGCCCCAGTGCCCTCCGCCACTTGTTTAATCTCCTCTACCTTGCCCGCACCCACGTAGTAGCGAGGGTCAGGGTGGCTCTTCTTCTGGGTTATGTATCCGAGACAATGACCACCTACTGCCTTAAGGAGCTCTTTTAGCTCATCAAGAGATTCTCTATCTTCCTTCTTCCCAGTCTCCGAAAGGCTTACCAGAAGACTTTTCATCAACCTCCTTGAACTATGGTGCTTATGGCGTGTTTGTATATTAGGTTTGGTTCACCTTCCACATCAAGAAGTATGGTGTATCTGTCATGGTTCAAAATCTTACCAGTTATCCTGTTGCCCCTTGTAAGAAAAAGCGTTATGGTAGCTCCTTTCTTTTTGAGCTCTTCTATATACTCGTCCTGCACGTTCATGTTCTTCTCCGCAAACATAATTCCACCTCCATTAAATATAGTATAGTATATGCCCAATCGGGAAGTGATATAAATTTGGATACATCTATTAAACTTCCACCACCTTGCCGGGGTTAAAGAGGTTTTTAGGGTCAAACAGGAGCTTTATGCCTTTAAGGAGTTCGTAGCCTACTTCCCCAAATTGGCTCTTTAGAAATTTTTTCTTAGTAAGACCCACGCCATGCTCCCCTGTTATAGAACCGTTGTATTTAAGCGCCACTTCAAAGACTTCATCCACAGCCCTTTCCGCTCTCTCCTCTTCCTCCGTCTTTGATTTGTCATAGAGAAGGTTCACGTGCAGGTTTCCGTCGCCTATGTGTCCAAAAATTACCATAAGGAGGTCGTATTTTCTGGCAACCTCTCTAAATTCTCTTATCGCCTCTGAAAGGTATATTCTTGGAATAACTATATCCTCGTTTATCTTACCACTTCTAAGATTGCCTAAAGCCGGTCCCAGACTCTTTCTTGCGGACCAGAGCTTTTCCTCCTGTTCCTTACTCTTAGCGGTTATCACCTCCACGCCCATGGGTTTTAAGAGCTCTTCCACCTGCTTTATGTCCTCTAACACGCTTTGATGTGTGCCGTCCACTTCAATGAGAAGGAGCGCCTCCACCCTTGGTAGACCCACGGGCTTGTAGTCTTCCACCGCCCTTATGGCATCCTCGTCCATAAACTCCAGAGCGGATGGAAACAGTCCTGAAGTGAGTATTCGCGTAACCGCCTTACCCACATCCTCAAGGTTATTAAACAGAGCCAGTGCGGTAGCCCTTGCCTTAGGCTTTGGTATGAGCTTAAGCGTAGCGGAGGTTATAAGC
Source organism: Aquificaceae bacterium (assembly GCA_025057245.1). GTDB lineage: Bacteria > Aquificota > Aquificia > Aquificales > Aquificaceae > Pampinifervens. Next base: position 9,991 of record JANWYC010000020.1, read on the forward strand.
CCCAAAGTTCCTTCTGAGCCTACCAAAAGCTTTGTAATGTCATAACCAGCCACATCTTTAATAACAGGGTTTCCCGTCTTTATGGTATGCCCTTCTTTTATTACTGCGGTTAGACCGAGAACATACTCGCGAGTAACGCCATACTTTAAACATCTTGGTCCTCCTGCGTTCTCCGCTATGTTCCCCCCGAGGGTTGAATACTTGAAGGAAGAAGGGTCTGGAGGATAGAATAGTCCAAGCCTTTCCACGTAGTCTTGAAATTGAGCGGTTATCACCCCGGGTTGAACCTCCGCTGTGGCGTTGTCTACGTTAACTTCAAACTTGTTCATTCTCTCAAAGGATACCACTACGCCCTTTTCCAGTGTGGGCACGGCGCCACCGGTGAGTCCTGAGCCAGCACCTCTTGGAAAAATAGGAATACCCTCTTCGTAACAAACTTTTACCAGCTTTACCACATCCTCATGACTTTCTGGAAACACTACTGCAGAAGGCATAGCCCTCTGTATTGGTATGGGAGTTGCATCGTAAGAGTATAGCCTTCTGTTTACCGTATCTTCCTTTACTTTTTCCTTACCAAGGGCTTCGGTCAGTTTTTCCACTGGCTTCTTTTTGACTATTCCAAACATGGCGTAAAAATATAAACCTTGCCTATATTTATAACAATGCCACTAATCACAATGTTATGGGGAAGACACGAGTCTCAGCGGTTTTATCCGGAGAAGATGTTCTGGCTTTTGGAGCATCCACACCCACACTGGGTAGAAACCACCAAAGATAATCTAAAGTTGGACTTTAAGGAAAGTGGTTTCAGACAGTTTGTTTCCATGTCTTCCCGTTACCTTATTACCG
>JANWYC010000210.1 GCA_025057245.1 Aquificaceae bacterium
ATGTAGGAGCAAGGAGGACAAGTCAATAAGGCAGGTGGTGGAGGGTGTGCTAGGCTGTGTGAAGAGTTTTAACGCTATAAGCAGGTGGAGGAAGGGAATAACTTTGCTTGCTTACCTCTACAGCTATACCATTGCCTATAGCTTTTTTAGAGGTCGGTTAAAATGCTATGGCTAATTTCTCACCCGACGTATAGACTAATATTGTCTCAGAAACTTGATATTAGACATAGCAAGGGGCTTAAGATGAACAAAAACGAGTAAAACTTCAAAAGTAAGAATATAGAGTTAATCTTCCGCTCAAAGTGTATGCTGTATAATCTTTTCATGGACTTTTCTTTGTTTGAAGACTTCTTTGACGGTGTGTTAGTAATAAATCGTGACTTTAAAATAGTTTATGCCAATAGCTCCGCAAAGAGGCTTTTACAAAAGGAAGACTTGGAAGGACAGAATTGTAAGGGACTTTTTTCCATATGTAGTAATTGTCCTCACTTCTATGTGAAAGAGGAAGGGGAAGGTGTTCAGGTATACGATGTGGAAGCCTTGAGGTCAAAACATGTTTGCTGGAGCATGTCTCCTCTGTATGAGGATAACGAGTTTTCAGGGGTGATTGAGATATTTAAGGATGTTAGCAATGTAGTTCATTGCATAATAGAGGCGGAGCGTCAGAGAACTTATAAGGAAACTATTCTTAACTCTATAGTGGAAGCAATACTGGTGCTTGATTTGGAGGGTAATGTTTTAGAGCATAACCACATAGCAAGAAAAATGCTCTGTAGGGAAGAGGAGAAGGAGCTGACCGGCAAAAATATAAAGGAACTTATAAAACTATCCTTGGAAGAGCTTCCACCCGAGGGCGAGAGAGCGGACATATACATAGAAACACCGTGCGGTAAGCAAAAGGCTTCCCTTTTAGTATCTCCTATGGCTTCAGGGCTTGGATATGTGGTGTCTTTGTATGTGGTCAACCAAATATCACTTTGTGAGTTAGGCGATGAAGAAACCATAATTACCAAGAGCCCTGCCTTTAAAAAAGTTCTGGATACCATAAGGTCTGTGGCTGAATACGATGTAAACGTGCTCATTGAGGGGGAGACCGGCACTGGAAAGAGCCTGTTAGCCAAATATATACATTACCTTTCCGCTAGAAGGAACGGACCCTTTGTAAAGGTTAACTGCGCCGCTATACCAGAGACGCTCCTCGAGGCTGAGCTTTTTGGTTACGTAAGGGGCGCTTTTACTGGAGCGGTGAAAGACAAGCCCGGCAAGGTAGAGCTTGCGGAGGGTGGAACTCTGTTTCTTGATGAAATAGGTGATATGCCTCTTTCCATTCAGGCAAAGATACTGCACTTGGTGCAGGAAAAGGAGTTTGAAAGGCTCGGAGATACGAGAGTGAGGAAAGCCAACATACGCATAATAGCTTCAACCAACAGAAACCTCAGAGAGATGACTAAAAACGGACAGTTTAGGGAAGACCTCTACTATAGGATAGGCGTGGTTAGACTTTACCTCCCGCCGCTGAGGGAGAGAAAAGAAGATGTGCCGTCGCTGGTAAGTTACTTCGTGGATAAGTACTCAAAGAAGTATTCCAAAAAGACAAGAGGTATGTCCTCTGAAGCCATAAAGCTTATACTTTCCTATTCTTTTCCCGGTAATGTGAGAGAGCTGGAAAATATCATAGAAAGAGCGGTTATTACTTGTATGGGAAGCCTTATAAAGCCTGAGGACCTTCAGATAGAAACAGATGCAGACCAACAACATCAAAATCAGGAAGAAGAGAAGGAAAGGATACTAAAAGTTCTTGAACAAACTGGCGGAAACAAAAGCCTTGCGGCAAGAATGTTAGGCGTTCATAGGACAACCTTGTGGAGGAAGCTTAAGGAGTTAGGCATAAAGTAACCAATAAAAAGCACTCTATAGCGTAGCTTTGGGTTATATTCTCTCAGAGTTTGAGTTTAGATTTATA
>JANWYC010000211.1 GCA_025057245.1 Aquificaceae bacterium
AGCAAATCGTGAAAAAGGTGGCACAAGAGATAGGCGCTCAAGAGGTGGTAAGGGACGATAACATTGCCAAGGTCTCCGTGGTAGGTATAGGCATGAGGAGCTCTTACGGCACTGCGGCAAAGATGTTTGAGGTGCTGTACAAAAACCACATAAACATCATGGCTATATCCACTTCTGAGATAAAAATTTCCTGTTTGATAGAAGACAAGTACGGAGAGTTGGCGGTTAGAGAGCTCCACTCCGCTTTCATAGAAGAAGGTGAGGAGGTAAAGGTTATTAATGAGTCTTGACAGAGAAAGAGTTCAGGAAATTTTAGAAAGCTTCAAAAACCTTAGGATTCTTGTTGTGGGTGATGTTATCCTTGACAGATACCTTTTTGGAAGCGTGGAGAGAATATCGCCCGAGGCACCGGTGCCCGTAGTGGATGTGCAAAGGGAAGAGTCTAGGCTCGGAGGTGCTGGCAACGTAGCTAACAATCTGGCAAGTCTTGGCGTAAAGAGCTCCCTTTTAGCGGTCGTGGGGCAGGACTATGGACGACATGTGATAAGGGGTCTTCTCAAAGAGGCTGGCGTGGAGGACCTTACGGTAGAGGATACGGAAAGACCTACAACGGAGAAGATAAGAGTAGTAGCTATGTCTCAACAGCTTTTGAGAATTGACAGCGAGAGCAAGAACAAAGTTAGTGGTAAGGTGCTTGAAAACTTACTTCAAAGGCTTGAGGTGGAAGTGGACTGCGTTATAGTCTCTGACTACGCCAAGGGTGTGGTCTGCAGCACTCTTATGGATGGGATAAGAAGTAAGAAAAGAAGTAAGAAAGTTTTCTTCTCAGTTGACCCAAGACCTCAAAACAAAAACCTGTATGTAGGTGCAAACTTGATGACGCCTAACGAAAAGGAAGCCAAAAGCATGTTAGCGGAGGAAAGCCTTCAAACTCTGGGCTGGAGGCTAAAGGGAGAGCTTAGGCTTGATACTTTAGTCATAACTCTGGGACAGAAGGGTATGGCTCTATTTAACAGGGATTTTAAGGTCTTTCCCGCAAAGGCAAAACAGGTTTACGACGTTTCTGGAGCGGGTGATACTGTTGTGGCGGTGCTTACCGCCTGTACGGTTGCCGGTGTGGGTTGGGATACCGCTTGCGAGTTTGCAAACCTCTGCGCTGGCATAGTGGTAGGAAAGCTGGGGACTGCCACGCTTAAACCTGAGGAAATATTCCAGAGCCTTGAGGAAGGGTGCGGAGTTTGAAGAGCAGGCAGTCAAATACCTTCAAGACTTAGGCTATAAAATCCTCCATAGAAACTACCACTGCAGGTTCGGTGAGATAGACATAATAGCCCTTGATGGGAATGTGCTTGTGTTCGTAGAGGTGAAAGGAGGCAGGAGCAAGGAATACGGCGACCCTGCGGAGAGGATAGACGAGAGAAAGATGCGCAGAATACGGCTATGTATGGAAGACTTTCTCCAGAAACACCCAGCAGAAGCCTACAGGATAGAGGTAGTGCTAGTAAGAAGTAAAAGGGTAGAGCATATAAGAGAAGTTCTCTAACCAGAACTGTGTTGTTCTAAAACTCACATCCGCCCGCTATGGCAGGCACTATGGATAGAACATCGCCCTCTTTCAGCTCTGTGTCTAAACCTTTTAGAAACCTTATGTCTTCATCGTTAAGATAGAGGTTTACAAATTTTCTAACTTCTCCCTGCTCGTCTATTAGTCTTTCCTTGAAACCCGGGTAGCTTTCCTCAAGCTTCTCTATGGCTTCCTTTATGGAGCTTGCTTGCACTTGCACTTCACCTTGACCGTTGGTAATCCTTCTAAGTGGTGTGGGTATTCTTACTACCACGCTCATCTTTTAAAACCTCCGGAGGTTTTATTATAACACAAAGAGTTTGCGGAGTATTATAGTGTAAAACATAACCTCATGCAGAAAGCTCAAGGTAGCTTCTAAAATTCTCAGAAAAA
>JANWYC010000212.1 GCA_025057245.1 Aquificaceae bacterium
CCGCAGGCCTAGGACTCTTCTCCGCTACTATTTTCTTGTGGGGGGGCTGTTCTGCAAGCGGTAGCTCTTTCTCAAAACAGTAAAGATGTCTTTTCTCTTGCTCAGAACAATTGACTTTATGTTTTCATCCTTATGATAAGCCTCGGATATCTCTCTCTGTATGAAATCTACCAGTTTTTGAAACTGAGCTTCCAAGTCCTCCATTTGCTCTTTCATGCGTAGGATGATGTCTATACCCGCTAAGTTTACGCCAAACTCCCTACTGAGGGTCAGTATGAGCTCAAGCCTCTCTAAGTCTTCGTCGGTATAGTATCTGGTCTTGCCTTGACTTCTTTTTGGTGTTATAAGACCCTCTTTTTCATAAAGCCTAAGGGTTTGAGGATGTATACTAAACATGGTAGAAACAGAACCTATGGTGTACAGTCTGGTTCTATTTTTTCTCATGGTTGTCTCTCCGTTATTCGCTTTGGTTCTGGTAAGAGTTTATCCAGTTCTTCTATAAGTTGTCTTATTCTCTTCCCATCTCCAAAGATTCTGTCCTTTATGCCAAGTTTTGGCACATCAATGTGAACCCTTACAAAAAGGTCACCTCTGGTGTCTGCCATAAGCTTTGGCATGCCGTAGCCCTCTACCCTCACTGTCTCTCCATCGCGCACACCAGCAGGCACTTTAACCTTTATCTTACTCCCCTCTATGGTAGGCACTTCTATCTCCGTGCCAAGCACTGCCTCCGTTAGCTTTATGTTGACATCTAAGTATAGATTGTTGCCTTTTCTCTCGAAAACTGGATGAGATTTGACCTTTACGGTTATTATCAGGTCTCCGTATGGACCCCCAAACCTGCCTGCGTTACCCTTACCCTCCGCCAGTATCCTGCTACCAGTATCCACACCCTTGGGTATTTTGACCTTTATTTCATCCCTTTGATAGACTGCACCTCTTCCACCGCACCTTGAACAAGGCTCTCTCATGTAACCCTCACCACCGCAGGTAGGACAGGTTCGGCTAACGGTCATGAAAAACTGCCTTTGAACCACCTCACCCTTTCCTCCGCAGGTAGAGCAGACCCTTGCTTCTTTTGTTCTGTCGTATCCCATACCACCGCACGCATCGCATATAACCTCTCTGTTAAGTGGTATGCTCACCACAGTGCCACTAAAAGCCTCCTCAAGGCTCAGTTCCACGGTATAGTGTATGTCTTCACCTTTTACAGGTCTGCTCCTTCTCCTGCCTTTGGTAGCTCTTTCAAATATGCCTTCAAAGCCAAAGCCTCTGAATATATCCTCCAGTTCCTCAAAGATGTCTTCCACGCTCTGGTATACATACTCCTGAGAACCATGAGGCTGAGCTCCAAAGGCTGCGTGTCCGTATGCGTCATAAAGCTTTCTCTTCTCTGGGTCTGATAGAACCTGATAGGCTTCGTTTATCTCCTTGAACTTTTCCTGCGCATCGGGCTCTTTGTTAAAGTCTGGATGATACTTTCTGGCAAGCCGGCGATAAGCCTTCTTTATCTCCTCGCTACTGGCGTTCCTTGGAACACCAAGAATCTCGTAATAGTCCCTTTTTGCTGATTGAGCCATGTAAAAAAATTTTAGTCACTTTTTGTCAAATTTCAAGGGCTTTGATAAGAATGTTTTACAAGGCAGAAAAAACAAGGCTTGTAACTTGCACGCCGTAAAGGGTAGTGTCTCAAGTAGTAGCAAACATACTGGAAAGTTAGTAGCATAGTTTCACAGCCAAAAAACACCAGTGAAAAGCCCAGACAGACCATATGACCGCTATTTGAGAGTATGGAGCAGGCATCAGGTTTATTCTACGTAGCTTGATGATGCTTAATGAAGTAGAATATTCATGTGCTTAGGGACATAAGTCTTATCTTTTTTGCATACAGGGTTCTTCTCTTTTTCTTTTTCTTACTCCTCTCTATGGATAAACCGTCCACTCATAA
>JANWYC010000213.1 GCA_025057245.1 Aquificaceae bacterium
ACCATCTTTGAAAGACAAGTGGAGGCTCTGTGTCTTCCCGGGGACATAGCCATAGGCATTACCACATCTGGAAACTCTCCCAATGTAGTAAGAGGGCTTATGAAAGCTCACGATATGGGTGCTACTACCATAGCTTTTACTGGCAGGGACGGTGGTAAGGTTGTGGAAATAGCTCACTACAGTTTCATTGTTCCTTCTTACGATACCCCAAGAATTCAAGAATGTCATATAACTTTAGGACATGTTCTGTGCGAGATAATTGACAGGCTTGTATGAGAGCTCTCCTCTTTGTAAAAGATGAAGCCAAAACAGTAGAAACCGCAAAAAATGTGGCTAAAGTCTTGGAAAAGTTCGGACTTAAGACAAGTACTTTTGTAAACAGAAGAAGCGTTGGGGAAAAGCCTTCTCTGAAAGGGTTTGAACTTTTAGTGGTAGTAGGTGGAGACGGCACTTTTTTAGCTGGTGCAAGGCTTGCTTCAAAGGAATGCGTGCCAGTGTTGGGTATAAATCAGGGTAGGTTTGGCTTCCTTACAGAAGTGGAAATAGGGGAGTTAGAGGAGGCTTTGGAAGACATCCTGCGTGGACGCGTTAGCCCGCAGAAAAGAATGATGCTCTCTGCCAGTCTTTTAAGAGAAGGCAAAGAACTCTTCCTCGGAGACTATCTGAACGATGTGGTGGTTTCAAAGGGAAGTCTTGCCAGAATGGTGGAGACGGATGTGTTGGTGCAAGAAGAACATGTTTTGAGAGTTTACGGGGATGGTATTATAGTTTCATCGCCTACTGGCTCAACCGCCTACGCTCTATCCGCTGGAGGTCCTATCATCTATCCACTGTCAGAGAACATTCTTCTTGTTCCGATATGTCCCCATACCCTTTCCAACAGACCCCTTCTCCTGCCATCAGATTTTGAAATAAAATTGCTAAACTTTACGGAAGATTACATGGCATACCTTACCCTTGACGGACAGGAAGGCATGGATTTGAAAAAGGGTGATGTAGTTCTGATAAAAAAGTCAGAGAGGTTCTGCCTTATGTATCCAAACCCAAAGAGGAGCTTTTTTAGCATACTCAAGGAAAAGTTAAAGTGGGGCGGTGGCTGACTTTTAGCAATGTGTTTAAAATACACCCTAATGTTCGGTATTCAGCAACCTTAAAATTTTGGTCTGGTTTTGCGAGAGTTTATAAAACCCTTAACACTTTTGGTAAAAAAATTGCTTCGCATCCAGACTTTTAAGTTTTACAAAGATTGAGCTTATTATTGCTTGTTTTGAGTTTTCAACCTAAATAGCCAAGTATGGACTCCTGCAACGTAAATCTCCGTAGTCTTTACAGAGGGAACAGTTCTATAGCTAAGAGCTGTTAAGAGAAGGTTCTTATGACTCCCCAATTTCTCACCCAGCTTAGCTTGTGGAAGTTTATAAAGCCCTTGCGAGCCAGAAGCGAGAGACTTATTAGATAAAGCTCAGTATTTACCAGTAATGTAATCAGCGACGGTGGTTGCAGCGATGGAGTTAGGCTTTACCACTGGCTTTAGCCCTTGAGCAAGCACATAGCCTATGGCTTCTTTAAGTATGACGCTGGAGTTATGCTCCGGGTTTGGATTTATGTCTAAATGCACTTCAAAGGGTCTATCTTCTACCACATCAGATATTTCAAGAGCAAGGTATACCGCCCTGCTTACCTCTTCCAAAAGTCTCTGCCTCAAGGACCTTATGCGCGGTACTTTTTCAGTCTTCCAAAAAATCTTCGCACCCCTGCAAGAATCTATATGAACCACCACCACGGAGACAAAAAGTGTATGGTTTTTAACCTGCCTTGAGTCACACCCCACGTATACCGCACTCTTTCTTGAAGCACGCCTAATAAACTCCCTTACCTCCTCTATATCTCTTATTAATGGCATAAGAATATTTTATAGCACCTGTAGTTTTGAACAAGCTATAAATT
>JANWYC010000214.1 GCA_025057245.1 Aquificaceae bacterium
AAGACATAAAGTTTAACGGATATGCCATAGAGTGTAGGATAAACGCAGAAGACCCTAAAAAGAACTTTGCACCCAGCATAGGAACTATTGAAAGATACTACGCACCGGGAGGCTTTGGCATAAGGGTTGAGCATGCAGCCTCAAGGGGCTTTGAGATAACTCCATACTATGACTCCATGATAGCTAAGCTAATAGTATGGGCACCTCAGTGGGAGGTGGCAGTAGACAGAATGAGAGCGGCGCTGGAAACTTACGAGATAACTGGTATAAAAACGACTATACCCCTACTTATAGAAATCATGAAAGACCCCGACTTTAGGGCTGGCAAGTTCAACACTAAATATCTGGAGACCCATCCTCAGCTCTTTGAGTATCAAGAACAGATGGGTAAAGAAGACTTTGTAGCTTTCATATCCGCAGCCATAGCGGCATATCACGGGCTATGAAGGAGAGAGAAAGGTGGCTGACCTTATTGCGGAAATCTTTAAAGACGAAGAAAGTGTAAGAAAGATAAATACCAAACTACCTTATTTGTTTAAGCTTGCGGAACTTGAAGTATCAAAAGGTGGGCGAGCTGGTATGGAGGTAGGAACTCTTAGGGAGAAGGTGATAATATCTTTCCTGATGTATAGGTTTGGTATTAATTCGGTAAAGGAGCCACCTGTTAATTATCCAGAAGCGGATGTTGTGATTGAGGGTCACGATATACCCATATCTATTAAGACAAAAACTGGTAAAAGTTACAGTGGAGTTAAGCTATCATGGACTGTAGATTGGAAAAAGGTTGATGAATTCTACAGAAAATACGAACCATCAACAGACATGCTTTTTGTGTTTGTTAATTGGGGTGCGGAAGAGCTGTTTTGCTACATACCACAGAAAATACAGTTGGATGTCTTAAACACCATAGGCAAGGAAAGATATATAAAAAAGCCCAAGCAAGGAACTAATCCGAGAGGTGTTGAAATATCCGCAGAAGCTTTGGAATTATGCGTAGAAAAAGCCAAGGAGAAAGGTTACTCTATAAATATCTCATGGGAAGTGCCAGCAGAGTTGCTAAATTATAGTCCATATACTAGGTGGATTGAACTATGGGCAAAAGATTAAAGAAAAGCACTTCTACGAGCAGTTTTGGTTCTTCTGGTAGGATAGCCCACAATTCTAAACCCTTTTATGCAAGGAAAATGTTAGAAGACTTTATGTATGCTACCGATAAAAAGGTGAAACACAGCACAGAAATAGAAAACTCCTTACCATCTGAGTATCTAAACAAAATTATATGCAAGTCTTCTGAAAACATGATGGAGCTTCCAGACAACAGCGTCCACCTTATGGTAACTTCACCACCTTACAATGTAGGTAAGGAATACGACCAAGACCTTAGCTTTGAGGAATACAGAGAGTTTCTCAAAAGGGTTTGGAAGGAGGTTTATAGAGTTTTAGTTTGGGGTGGGAGAGCTTGTATAAATGTGGCTAATCTTGGCAGGAAGCCATACATACCCCTGCACGCCTTTATCATTCAAGACATGCTTGAGATAGGCTTTCTCATGAGAGGTGAGATAATCTGGGTCAAGACTGGTGGAGGCGCACCTTCTACCGCTTGGGGCTCGTGGATGTCTGCCAAAAATCCTGTTATAAGAGACGAACACGAGTATATTTTGGTCTTTTCAAAAGGCTCGTACGAAAGGAAAAAGCCAGAGGACAAAGAAGATACAATAAATAGAGAGGATTTTCTAACTTTTACCAGAAGTGTGTGGTATATAAGACCTGAGTCCGCAAAGAAGGTAGGACACCCTGCACCTTTTCCAGTAGAACTGCCTTGCAGACTAATTCAACTATACACTTTCAAAGGTGATATAGTCCTTGACCCTTTCATGGGTAGTGGTCAAACCGCCATAGCCAGCTTAATGG
>JANWYC010000215.1 GCA_025057245.1 Aquificaceae bacterium
AACCACACAAAGAGCATCGCTCTCCTCTGAAATACCCAGAGCGGCGCGGTGTCTTGTGCCGTATTTTTTAGGGAGCTCAGAAGACTTGGAAAGAGGTAATATACAGGAAGCGTATAATACCCTGTCTCCCCTTATGACTACCGCACCATCGTGCAGAGGAGACAAAGGGTTAAAAAGAGTGATTAGAAGTTCAACCGATACAAAACTGTCCACAAGCACGCAACCTTCTACCAAACCTTCCACACTCTGACTCCTTTCTATAACTATAAGACCACCTATCTGCCTTTCTGAGAGAAAAGAACAGGCTCTTACCACCCTATCTACTACCCTCTCTCCCACTGGCTTAATCACGGACACACCCGCTTTCTGTCCAAGCTTACTGAGCGTCTTCCTTATCTCTGGCTGAAATATGACAACCAGAGAAAACAGACCTACCGTCCAGAGCTTTTCAAAAACCCACAGTAGGGTTTTTAGGTTAAGGGCCTCTGCCAAAACCCAGAAACCTACTAAAAGAACCACGCCTTTGAATATTTGAAGACCCTTTGTTATACGCAAGAAGTAGAGAACACCGTAAAACAGAAGAGACACTGCCAGTATGTCAAGAACATCCCTCCACGTAAAGAGCTTTAAAACTTCCCAGCTAAAATTCACCATAGGTCCTCACAGTATCCAGAAGGGAAAGAAACTCTCGCGTCTGTCTCACATCGTGAACCCTTACTATACATGCACCCTTCATCACCGCAGGCGCAACCGCTCCAAGACTTCCATACAGTCTCTCCACAGGCTCAGTTTTCCTCTTCAAGAGCCCTTCCATGACCAAACCTATGAAGGACTTTCTTGAAACACCTACCATAAGAGGCTGACCGAGTATGCGAAACTCTTCAAACCTTTTAAGTATTTCCACGTTATGCTCTGGAAGTTTACCAAATCCTATGCCCGGGTCAAGTATAACCTGCCCTGTATAGCCTTCCTCTCTCAAACCCTTGAGCCTTTCCCTAAACCAGAGAATAATCTCTTCCACCACATCTTGGTAGACTGGTGGCTCTTCTTTCCAAGTCTCTGGTCTTCCTTTTATATGCGTCAGTATATACGGACAGTTATACTTGCTTACTACATTATACATCTTTTCGTCAAAACTTCCACCGCTTATGTCGTTTATGATGTCCGCACCCTCTTCCAGACACACTCTGGCAACCTCCGCCTTGTAAGTATCCACAGAAAACCAGACGTTGGGAAGCTCCTTTCTAAGCTCTTTCAAAACTGGCAAAACCCTTTCCAGCTCCTCTTCCTTGCTTATTCTCTGAGAGCCGGGTCTTGTGGATTCACCCCCTATATCTATGATGTCCGCACCCTCTTCCACCATGCTTATCGCCCTTTTTATTGCCTCGGATTGTTTCAGGTAGAGACCTCCGTCAGAGAAAGAGTCTGGCGTAACGTTAAGTATGCCCATAACCGCCGTCTTCAAACCAAGAGGGAACACTTTTCTGTTGTATTGCAACTTAAAAGACCTTTTGCGGTAGGCTTGGAGCTCTTGGAGTATTTCAAAGGCTAAGTTTTTGTCCTCTTTTACCAACAGGCTACAAAACTCCTTTATCTTAGACTCAGAACCGCAAAGAACAAAGCCGTCTTCTCCACGAAAAACATGAAGACAAGCCTGCCTGCTAAGGCTATAAAAGACTTCTGGGTTAATGTTTTCTCCCTTTACATAAAGAACGCGGAACACACCCTCGTCGCTCCTTTGGTAGGCTTCTTTGAAAAAGACCCCTACCCGTTTAAGAAAGTAGTAAAAAGCTTCATGACTTTCAAAGTGCTTGACCAACATAAACAATAGGATACATTATTTAAGCATGTTCCTGAAGTTAAAAATAAGAAGAGGTAATAG
>JANWYC010000216.1 GCA_025057245.1 Aquificaceae bacterium
CCTCTTCCCAAACCATTGTAAAACCATCAGCCAACATACTCTTTAAAAGTATGGTTAAAGAAGCAAACAACCCCATAGCCCTCATCCTTACTGGTATGGGTGACGACGGCACGGAGGGAGCAAAGGAGTTTGTTGAAAAAGGCTATACTGTAATAGCTCAAGAGCCTTCAACTTGCGTAGTATGTGGTATGCCCTGCTCCGCTATACAGGAAGGTGCGTGCACTTATATAATGAATGTGGAAGAGATGGGAAATAAAGTTAGAGAACTCTGCGGGGTGGATACATGAGAGCTCTCTTTCTACTTCTACTTATAGTTCTGTATCTGTTTTTTATTCCTGCGGGGGCGGTTCCCTTTTTGAAACCTTCCTTCTTAAACCTAAAAGAAGACATTGATGAAGCAAGGAAGGATAACAAGTTTCTTTTTATTATGTTTTATCAAGAGGGATGTCCCTTCTGCGATAAAATGAAAAGGGTTACCTTTCAAGATAGGAGGGTTAAAGATTATTTTACTAAACATTTCTACATGATAGAGGTGGACATAAGGGGTGCTAACGAGGTGGTGGACCTTGACGGTAAAAAACTAACAGAAAGACAGTTTTCTCTTAAACACGGCGTGAGGTTAACTCCAGTTTTCCTTTTCTTTGATAGAGAAGGCAACACGGTAGCAAAAGTGCCCGGATACATAGAACCTGAGGAATTCCTAATTATTGGTAGATATGTGGTAGAAGGTCACTACAGAAATAAAAGCTTAGTGCAATTCATAAAAGAAAACAAAGGTAAATGAAATATTTTTTTATACTTTGCTTTGTAAGCTTCTCTTTCTGTCAAGAAGTATTGAGTCTTAACCCGCAAAAAGTTTACGAGCTTGCGTTGAAAAACAACAAAGAAATTCAAAGATTGCGACATCAGATAAAAGCCCTTGAGATAGACCATCAGATTGCCAAAAAATACTATCTTCCAGTTGTATACTTCAGAGCTTCCCTTGTATACGAGCTGGATAAGAAAGAGCCGACAACCGAGACAAGTCTTAATGTGGTAAGCACTCTCTATGAGTTTCAGAGAACAAAATCAAGAATAGAACTCTCGAAAATAAGAAAGGACATAACCGATATAATGCTACAGCAACTATACAAAGACATTCAGCACAGAATAATCAAACTTTTTGTGGACGCCCATCTTTACAAGAAGCTAACCGAAGTTAAAAGGGAAGAGATGGCTATAGCTTATGTGCGTTTTGATAGAGCAAGGGAGAGAAAAGAGTTGGGGCTTACCACACTACACGAAGTTCTTAAGTTAGAAAGTGTTTACAGAGAGAAAAGAAGCGAGCTTTTGCAAGCTCAACACCTTTATAACCAAGCCTTGCTTGAGATAAAACAGCTGGCTGGCATACCCTACGAGACCATTGTAGAGTTGGAAGACTTAGTCTTTAACAAACCAGAAGGATTAAGAGTGAACTTTTCAAAGCTAAAAGAAGAGGCTATGAAAGAAAATGCAAGCCTTAAGATAAAACAGGCGGAGATAAGGAGCTACGAAAAAGAGATAGAGTCCGCAAGACAAATTCTGTCTCCCAGGGTTAACTTAAGAATATCTACCGATAAAAGCGCTTTGGAGATTTCCACTCCTATTTTTGATGCTGGTAGACCATACAGGATTGAATACTTGTCTTCTCTTAAAAGGTCTGTTCAGGCTGAGAAGGAAAACCTTGAGAAAAATTTAGAACTCCTGTTTTACTCCGCACCTTACGAGTGGGAGTATTTAAAGGGAAAGTATGTAGAGGCGGTTGCAAAGAATAAGTATGCGGAGGAAAACCTTATGTTAAGAAGGTCTGAAT
>JANWYC010000217.1 GCA_025057245.1 Aquificaceae bacterium
GTGAGCACCCATGTATACCCTTCCGTAGCCTATAAGAACAGGGTAGAGAAAGAGTAAAGGCTTTAACCAAGTCTGTGAGCTTTCAAAAAGACATAGAGCTATGGAGGTAGACATGGCTGTGTCTCCAGAGGGGAAGGACTTTAACTTTAGCCTTTCGAGGAGGTATACGTCATCAAAAACATGGGAAGGTCTTCTTGCCCTCACGGTGTATTTGAGCAGTTTTACAACAAGGGTTTGAAGGGTCATGGTTAGCAAATACTTAAGGAAAAGTTTACTGCCAGTGAGTAGCAACAGTGCACCTACAAAAAAACCAAACCAGCCTTTACCAAACAGGTAAAAGTGTCTGTAAAACACATCAAGCAAGGGATGTCTTTTGTGGTTTATAAAGTAAAACAGTCTTAGGTTTAATGCGAAGTTTTCTACGTCCACAAAATATATTTTAAACCACTCAGCCTACCGATTCGTATATCCTGCCTCTAAAGTCCGCACCTAAGGAGCGAGCGAGTGCTTCTGTTTTCTTCATGTCCACGCCTTGGTAGTCCACCGCAGTAGCTACCACTTTAAAACCTTCTTTGACGGCGGATTTTATAAACTGTATGACCTTTTCAAAAGCATCCTGCTGAGCTGGTCTGCATATTGCATTGTACGTTTCCTTGTCCTGAGCGTTCAAGCTTACAGACCACACATCCACCACACCCTTCAGCTCTTTTAATTTTTCCTCAGGAAGGTAAGTAAACATCAGACCGTTAGTGTCCACCCTTACCTTACCACCCTTACTCTTTACCCAGCTTGCTATTTCCTTAAGAGCGGAGAACCTAAGGGTAGGCTCACCGTATCCGCAGAACACTATCTCCTCGTAGCGTGTTGGGTCGCCGATTTCTTTTATAACCTCTTCCACGGAGGGGTCTCTGGAGACCCAGACCCAGTAACCTTTTACCATAAAGTTTCTCTCCCTTTCCCTCTGACAGAAAAGGCAGTGCAGGTTGCACTTGTTGGTAAGGTTTATGTATAGCTTGTTGTTTATCACGTAAGTAATGCTCTCCTTTTTGCCTCCGTTTACTAGGTTGAAAAGAAGCTTGGCATTTTCTGAGGTCATTCTTTCCACATCTTCGTAGTTGCTGTTGGGAACAAGTTGAGCCATAGCTTCAAGAACGTACTTCATGTAGGTAGGCTTGTTGGGCTTACCTCTCACGGGCTGTGGCGCTAAAAAGGGTGCGTCCGTCTCCGCCAAAAGTCTGTAAGTGGGTGTTTTCCTCACCACTTCTCTGAGTTCCTGTGCGTTTGGGTAGGTGATTATGCCTGAGTAGGATATGTAAAAGCCCAAGTCCACACAAGACCTCATAAACTGGTATGAGCCGGTAAAGCAGTGCGTCACGCCCCCCACTTCGTAAGCCTTCTCCTCTCTGAGAATTCTCAAGGTGTCTTCCTCCGCATTCCTGGAGTGAACTACCAAAGGAAGCCCCAGCTCTCTGGCTATGGCTATTTGTTTTCTAAAGACCTCTTCTTGCTTTTTTCTGTCTGAGTAGTCTTTGTAAAAGTCAAGCCCAGTTTCTCCTATGGCTTTTACCTTTGGGTTCTTGCTTGCCACGTCTTTTAGCCAAGCTATGTCTTCATCTTTTACCTTATCCGCTTCGTGAGGATGGAAGCCTACCGCACAGAAAACATGTGGGTTTTCCTGACACAGCTTTAGGCTGTTTTTTATGGTTTTTCTATCGTAGCCTATGGTTAGTATGTATTCAAGACTCTTATCCCGCAAAGTTTCCAAAAGGTCTTCTTCCTTCAAAAGGTCTAAATGACAGTGTGTGTCTACCATGGAAAGAAAAGATA
>JANWYC010000218.1 GCA_025057245.1 Aquificaceae bacterium
ATGCTGAAATATCCGAGCTTATTGAAATTGGACGAATTCTACACTCAAGGGGTTGGTTACCAGCCAGTGGTGGAAATCTGTCCGCAAGGTTAGAAAACGGACAAGTACTTATAACCGCTTCTGGCAGTCATAAGGGTCACCTAACAAGAGAGGACTTTGTTCTCTTAGACATTGATGGAAAGCTTGTAGAAGGCTCAAAGAAACCTTCCGCAGAGACCATGCTACACTTGGTGGTATACAGAAACCTTCCCGAGGTTATGTCCGTAATTCATGTCCACTCCATCGGCTCCACACTCATATCTAGAGTTAGCGATGGGGATGTAAGACTTGAAAATTATGAACTTTTAAAGGCATTTAAAGGCATAAAAACCCACGAGGCGAGTATTGTAGTTCCTGTGTTTGAAAACTCTCAGGATATGAACGCCCTTTCCAAGTTAGTGGAGGATAGATTGTTAAATGACAAAACTTATGGTTTTTTGCTTAGGTCTCACGGTCTTTACACTTGGGGTAGAACCATAAGGGAGGCTTACATAAGGCTCGAAGCTTTTGAATTTTTGTTTGAATGTGAACTAAGGCTCTTTAGCTTAAAATATCCACATGCTTGACATTGAACTTATTCGTAAGAATCATAGCTTTGTGAAGGAAAGACTATCATTAAGGAGTAAAGAACTTAAAGAGTTAGTTGACAGAGTGCTTGAGCTAGATAGTCAAAGAAGAGCTATTCTAAAGGAACTTGAAACACTTAGAGCTGAAAGAAACACAAAGAGTAAAGAGATAGGAGCTCTCAAAAAAAGGGGTGAGGATACTAAAACACTTGAAGAAGAAGTGAAGAGAATAAAAGAAAGAATTGAGAGTTACGAAGTAGAGCTCTTATCCTTAGAAGACCAGTTGAAAGACACACTCCTGAGAATTCCAAACATTCCTCATCATAGTGTGCCTTTTGGGGAGGACGAAAGTCATAACTTAGAGGTAAGAAGCTGGGGGAAACCGAGAGATTTTAGCTTTGAACCAAAACCTCACTGGGAAGTGGGTGAAAGGCTTGGTATCTTTGATTTTGAAAGGGCTGGCAAACTCTCTGGTAGCCGTTTTGTGGTTTTGAAGGGCTGGGGCGCAAAATTGGAAAGAGCTCTCATAAACTTCATGCTTGACGTGCATTCAAAAAAAGGTTACAGGGAAGTTCTACCACCACACCTGGTAAGACCAGAGATTTTAACTGGCACAGGACAGCTCCCCAAGTTTGAAGAGGAGCTATACAAATGTGAAAGGGACGGGCTTTACCTTATACCTACTGCGGAGGTTCCGCTTACGAACCTGTTTAGGGACGAAATACTCTCCGAGGAAGACCTTCCAATATACATGGTCTCTTACACGCCTTGTTATCGTAGAGAAGCCGGTTCTTATGGAAAGGACGTAAGAGGTCTAATCCGTCAACATCAGTTTGACAAGGTAGAACTTGTAAAGGTGGTAAAGGAGGAACATTCCTACGAAGAGCTTGAGAGAATGACTTCAGATGCGGAGGATGTGCTTAAACTTTTGGGTATTCCGTATAGAGTTGTCCTTCTTTGCACGGGTGATATGGGTTTTGCATCCGCAAAGACATACGACATAGAAGTGTGGCTTCCTTCACAGGGTAGATACAGAGAGATATCTTCTTGTTCTAACTGTGAGGACTTTCAGTCAAGGCGTATGAACATGCGGTATAGAGATGCTCAGGGAAAACTACACTTTCCCCACACGCTCAACGGCTCAGGACTTGCTGTAGGTAGA
>JANWYC010000219.1 GCA_025057245.1 Aquificaceae bacterium
CCTTTAACATACGTTTATGAAGACAGAATCAAATCTTGGAGTGCTTTAACATCAAGCTTAAGCGAGGCATAATAAAATACGCACAGTATTCTAACCCAAAGGTATGATTTTTACTTCCTGTCCCTCTTTTAGCTCTTTTATGCCTTCGTAAACTACCATGTAGCAGTTTGCGCCTACGTAAGACGTTAGCATGTGAGATTGAGTTTTTGGTGAATAGTCGCAGTATAGTTTGCCCTCTTCTTCCCAGAACCTTGCCCTTACAAATTCTCTACGCTCCGCATCCCTTCTTGAAAAATCTCTTACCAGACGCGCTGTGTAATAAACTGGCTTGTAATCTTCCATGCCCTGCATTTTCATCAAAGCAGGTTTTACAAGGAGGTCAAAAGCTATAACACAGGAAACGGGATTGCCCGGTAGACCAAAAAGTAGAGTTTTTCCCTTCTTGGCAAAAAGCACAGGCTTTGCCGGCTTTACTCTGAGCTTGTGAAAGACTACTTCAAAACCTGATTTCTCAACCAGCTTTTGCACGTAGTCCTTCTCCCCTGCGGAAACTCCACCGGTAGTTAGAACCACATCATACCTTTCCACACCTTCAAGAAATTCTCTTATTTGCTCAACGCTATCCTTAACGATGCCAAGATGCACCACTTCACACCCTGTCTCTACCGCTCTGGCGTAAAGAACGTGGTTGTTAGAGCTTCTTATCTGAGATGGTTTTTCTACAGTCTCCCCTAAATCCTTGACCTCATCCCCAGTGGAAAGCACCGCAACCTTAGGCTTTTGGTATACAGAAACCATAACTTTGTTTACCGATGCCAGCAGACCTAACTCGTAACCTCTTATAAGAGTCCCTGCCTTAAGTATTAGCTCGCCTTCTCTTAGCTCTTCACCCCTGAGCCTGATATTTGCTCCTCTCTTCAATGGTTTTTCTATGTAGACGAAATCCTCTTCCTGTTTTGTGAACTCCACAGGAATTACGGTGTCAGCACCCTCTGGCACTGGTGCGCCAGTAAATATTTTTACCGCAGTTCCCCTCTCCACCTTCACATTAGGCTCGCTACCAGCGGAGACTTCACCTATGACCTTTAGTTTTACGCATCCATCCTGTAAGTCTTCAGCCCTTACCGCATAGCCGTCCATAGCGGAGTTGTCAAAGGACGGTTTATCGGAGTCGGACTTTACATCTTCAGCCAGAACCCGCCCCAAAGCCTGCCACAAAATCACACGTTCTGTAGGAAGCAAATCCACAGTTTGGATAACTCTATCAAGTGCCTCGTCGTAGGGAATTAAATCCATAAGGATAGATTATATTACAGCGTGTAGACGCAAGGTGAGAGATTGTCTCCGCTAACCGTCCCGAAATCTTGCCTACGTGTGCTTTTATTGAACCTAAGGCTTGCCTTAAGAATACCATTTGCCAACCTAAACTTTGCAACGAAGGTTATATTGCTAAAAGCCTTTTGGTAGAGGGTTTTTGCAATTTCTAATATTCTTCTATAAAGACAGTCTCAAGTCATGAAATGTTTGAATCTCAAGCCTAAAAGAGCATAGCGGAATAAAGCAATTTTTTGATTTTTCATCCAGCATAAAGCATGCTATAATAGGTAGGTGTTATGGATAAAGCTCAGGAAGTCATATCAAAATTAGAAAAGGTTTTTACAGACAAGCTCGAGCTTAACTTTTCAAATCCCTTAGAGCTCTTGGTAGCTGTTATACTGGCGGCTCAGGCTACAGACAAAAA
>JANWYC010000021.1 GCA_025057245.1 Aquificaceae bacterium
GGTGGAGGTCTCCTTGCTATTTTAAGCATAGGCAAAGTTAAAATCTACAACAACACTTTTTACAACAACAGAGCGAAGAATGGCGGAGGTGCATTAATCATTTTAGAGGAAGACTCTGCGGAAGTTTACGTTGTTAACAACATATTTTGGCAAAACACGGCTATTGCAGGAGGTAGAGACGGGGATGACTTGTTTATAAATAGCAATTATGATGAGCAGGGGAGAAGTTCTGCAATCAATCTCTACAACAATAACTTCTCTGGAAACGCTAACTTTAGTAGTGGAAAATCGGAAGACCTTTTGATAACTAAAGTGCAACAAGGTAGATACAATCACGCAGGCAATGTTCAAGTAGATCCTCGCTTTGTAAATGCAAGTGCAGGAGACTTCCGCTTACAGGCAAATTCTCCACTTATAGACAAAGGCTACAACAACCTACCTAGCGAACTGCTTCAGAAAGATAAGGATGGAAATCCAAGAGTTGTAGGTGGTGCCGTGGACATAGGTGCATACGAGTTTCAAGGTAGAGGTGGTGGAAGTAGCACTGATGGACTCTAAAGCAAGGAGCGGAGGCAATTTTTCGCTCAAGCGTAATATAATTTTAGTGAATGAACTCCTTTGAAAAACTTCTCAGAATCATGGAAGAGCTCAGGTTAAAATGTCCTTGGGATAGAAGCCAAACGCATCAGAGCTTGAAAAAGTATGTCATAGAAGAAGCCTACGAGCTTTTGGAAGCCATAGACTCTGGTGATGACGAGGAGTTAAAAGAAGAGTTAGGAGACCTGCTCCTACAGGTGGTTTTTCACTCCCAGATAGCCAAAGAAAGGGGTGCTTTTGATGTGTGGGATGTAATAGAAACTCTTAACCGCAAGCTAATAGAGAGACATCCTCACGTATTTGGTTGTGAACCTCCTGAGGAAGCGCTCAAAAACTGGGAAAGTAGAAAGTTAAAAGAGAGGGAGAGCATACTTGACGGCATTCCAAAAAGCCTGCCGGCGCTTATAAGGTCAAAGAAACTCCAAGATAGAGCAAGCTTGGTGGGTTTTGACTTTGAAAAGCCAGAGCAGGCTATGGAAAAGCTCTTAGAAGAGCTCCAAGAGTTCAAAGAGGCTTTACAGTCTGGAGATAGAAGACATTTGGAACACGAGCTGGGCGACTTGCTGACCGCGGTGGTAGAGCTGGGAAGGCTGGTGGGGCTTGATGCGGAGTTCTGTCTTCAAAAGGCGAACCAGAGGTTTGAGAACAGGTTTAGATACATGGAAAAAAGGGCGAAAGAGTTAGGTAAAGAGCTAAAAGACATGAGTCTTGAGGAGATGGATAAGCTCTGGCTGGAGGCTAAAAACTTTGATTACACAGAAGAGGGCTGACCTTCCTTCCCGTTCTCCTCTCAAAGTATACTCCTCCAGGGTTTCCAAGACTGCAAGCTCCCGCAAAAAGGTAAGACCTATGACCTTTGAGTATTAGTTCACAATCTCTCTGCAAGAGCTCCCTTGCCTGTGCAAGGCTAATACCCCTGTTGTCCTGAAGTGTATCCGCAGGCACAAGCCTTATCTCCTCCGCATCCACACTGCCTACGAGGAGCAAAGAGGACCTATCCGGGCTTATGTCCGTTTGAAGGGTAGCGCTTACCCTTTTACTAAGTAGTAGAGACTCGTACTCCGCCGGAACAAGGAAAGTAGGCTCACATAAACCGTCAAAGAACTCTATAAACTCATCCCTTAAACCCTCCGTCATAACCACTCTAAGACCACCCTTGCTGTAGTATATGGTATTACCCACCTTCTCCACGGGGTCAGCCTTGAGAACGCCTTTTATAGAACAGGAGTAGGCTCTGACAAAAGAAGGGACAGTCCTTCCGCCCACTTCTATCTTGCCCTTAAGTAGCTTCCAGTTGAGAAAGCTAAACTCCCACTCTCTACAGGAAAGTCTCAGAGTTCCCTCCGCAAAGAGTCTGACTTCCTTTATAAATAGTCTCTCTTCCTTGCTACCCGGTCTTCTTCCACTAAAGGAAAGGAGGTCGTAGTATATCTCACTCTCCTTCTGTTTGAAAAGCCCGTAAAGGCATCCACAGTAGTCCTGATGGTATATCTCCAGCTCCCTTGAAAGCTTGAACATCTCCTGCGTGCCACCACCCTTTCTATAGTCCGGAGCTAAGAACTCAACGCCCGAGTTTTCACAGGCTTTCTCTCCACTCTCTTTTAGCATTAGAAAGTTCTTTTTGGGGCTCATGAGCAGTGTGGTTGTCATGTGCGTAGCGCCTATTTCCTTTGCAAACTCAAGGCTTCTTGTTAGCCTGTAGTCAAAGCAAAGCTCACACCTTTTGCCTCTTTCTGGCTCTTCTTCGTATCCCTTCACTGCTTGCATCCAACCATCAAAGTCATACTCGCCCTCGTAGAGCTCCACGCCCAGCTCTTTGCATGTTCTTTGAGCTTCCACAAGCCTCAGTTTGTATTCTTCGTATGGATGTATGTTGGGGTCATAGAAAAAGCCTATCAACTCAGTCTGAGGGTAATCTTCTCTGAGCCTTTTGAGAAAGTAAACTGCGTCTGGTGCGCAGCATATGTGAACCAGAACTTTCATTTTTTACCCTTTACATACTTTTCCCAGTTTTCTGCGCTGAAAGGTGAGAGCTCTCTTAAGTGTTTGACCGTCTTTGGAAACTCCTCGAGTATGTATTCCACATCCTCCTCCGTGTTGTCCCTTCCAAAGCTAAAGACTATTGAACCGTTTGCCACTTCTTTTGGCACGCCTACCGCAAAAAGCACATGAGACTGTTTGAGAGCCAAAGAAACACAGGCAGAGCCAGAAGCAGTCTCTATTCCCATAAGGTCAAGCCTCAGGAGCATAGCTTCACCTTCTATAAGGTGAACTATTAAAGACAGGTGATGGGGTAACCTCTGAGTAGGATGTCCAGTGAACTCTATCATGTCCAACTTCTCCTCAAGCCCAGCTCTGACCCTGTCTCTGTAGCTTGAGAGCCTACTCATCCTATCAGAGAGCTCTTTCTGCGCAAGCTCGCAGGCTACACCAAAGCCCACAATGCCAGGCACATTCTCCGTGCCTGCTCTCACGCCCCTTTCTTGAGTGCCACCCTCTATAAGAGGTCTTACCTTTACGCCCTTTCTCGTCCACAAGGCTCCCACACCCTTAGGACCATACATCAGATGCGCAGTGAAAGAAACCGCATCCACACCCCAGTCTTTCAAATCCACAGGGTAGTGTCCCAAAGTTGGGCAGGCATCCGTGTGGAATATAACCCTTGGGTTCTTCTCCTTTGCGGACTTTACCAGTTCCTTTATGTTTTGAATAGTTCCTATCTCCCTGTTGGAATGACCTATGCTCACAAGCACTGTGTCCGGTCTTATGGACTCTGAAAGTTGTTGAGGGTCAATAAGCCCGTATTTGTCAGACTTTAAGTATGTTACTTCCCATCCTTTCCTCTCAAGACTTTTCAGGGGGTGAAGGATGGAGTGATGCTCTATTTCTGTGGTTACGATGTGTTTGCCCTTTTTCTCGTACGCCTCCGCTATACCCTTTATGGCAAGATTGTTGGCTTCTATACCTCCAGAGGTGAAGATTATCTCCTCGGGCGAGCCGGCATTTATTAAACTTGCCAGCTTTTCCCTTGCCTCGTTTATGGCTTTCTTGGCTACTTGCCCAAAGCTGTGTAGGGATGTGGGGTTGCCAAAGTGTTCCCTAAAGTATGGGAGCATGGCTTCTAATACTTCCTGAGCTACTGGTGTGGTAGCTATGTGGTCTACGTAGACAACTCTCTTACCCGCTTTCTTTAAAAACATTTCTTTGCCTCCTTTCGGTAATTTCACTTACAAGCTTTGCTATGCCTACGAAGGCTTTTGCGGTGTCTGTGTCTGGATGGCTTGCCACTACTGGCTCTCCCTTGTCTGAAGTTTCAGAGAGCTCTGGGTCAATAGGTATAGAGCCTAATATTTTAAGACCGTAGCTCGTGGCGAACTCCGCCACCCTACCCTTTCCAAAGACGTAGTATTTTTTACCACTGTCTGGACAGACAAAGTATGCCATGTTTTCCACTACGCCTATCACTGGTATTTGCACCTCTTTAAACATGGCAACCGCCTTCTTTACATCCGCCAGCGCCACATCCTGAGGTGTGGTAACTACCAACGCACCAGACATGTGCACGTTCTGCGCTAGAGTTAGCTGAACGTCTCCAGTGCCGGGTGGAAGGTCAAGAACCAAGTAATCCAGTTCACCCCAGTTTACATCAAAGAGAAACTGAGTTAAAGCCTTCATAAGCATAGGACCGCGCCATATTACTGGCGTGTCTTCAGAAGGAAGGAGAAAACCTATGGAGAGGAGTTTTATCCCAAACTTCTCCAGAGGAACTATCCTGTTGTTCTGGTCTACCTCCACCCTTCCACCCTTCACACCCATTATGGTAGGAATGCTCGGTCCGTATATGTCCGCATCCAAAAGACCAACTCTGTAACCTAACTTTGAAAGGGCAAGAGCAAGATTGGCAGAGACGGTAGACTTACCCACGCCACCTTTACCGCTACCTACCGCTATAAGGTGCTTTATGCCGGGCACCCTTCTTTTTGTAAACATGGGCGCACCCATCACAGGTCTGGCTGGCACATCCTCTACGAACCTGACCCTTACATCTTCAACGTCAGGCACGCTTTCCAATGCCTCTCTGGTCTTCTCTACCAAAACCTCTTCCATACCCTTGTTAGGGAGTTTGTATACAATCTCAAGGGTCTTACCCACAAGCTTTATATCCTTTACAAGCTCAGAAAGGTTTGTGTTGTTTATGGTTGCTTCTCTCAACGCATCCATAACATCCTTGACAGCCATGTTATCCTCCTTTTGTGAGGTTATAATATAGTTAGTTTAAGGAATGAATTTATGAGAATAGTCAAGAAGGTGTAGGAAATGAACTACTTCCCAGAGATTATAAAATACCTGTCTAACACTGAACACGTCACGGAGATATACTTAGCACCAAAGGCTTTCATTATAGAAAAGAGAGGTAAAGAACTTATAAAGGTTGCCAATGTGGTGCTAAACCCCGAAGACATAAAGGAAACTTTAAACGCCATGAGAAATCAGTCTTCTTTTGCGTTAGGTCCTCTGGGCAGGGAAGGTATCTTCTCCTTAGGTATTCAAAACGTGGGAAGGCTGAGGGTAAGATACATCACCCAGAGGGGTAGCTATATGGTGCATATACTCAGAGTTCCTTACCAGATACCCCCCTTTGAAAAGCTATGTCCTAACGCTGGCTTGTCCGCTACTTTAGAAAGTCTTTTGAAAGACTCCACGCCCGGCGTTATTAACTTTCATGGAAAGAACTATGCGGCGGTAAGCACCTTCATATACTCCCTTTTACAGCACATCTCCGTAAAATACAGCAAAGTTATATACGTGCTGGAAAATCCTCTTACCTTCCTTCTAAGGCACGGCTGGTCTATAATCATACAGAGGGAAGTGGGTGCTGACATAGAAACTTTTGAAGAGGGTCTTAAAGATGCCATCTACATAGACCCCCACATAGTCTACGTAGGCTACAGAGAGACCATACCAAATTCTGAAATAAACCGTCTCCTGCACATATTAGAGACAAAATCCCTTATACTGCTAAACGCACCAGTCGGCGAGGAGGATGTGTTAGAAGAGTTTAAGGGAAGTGTTTCGGCTTCCATAAGGCTAAACGAGGAAGGCTTTCCTATGCTTAACCTTGAAAGCAAAAAACCTCAGGTTTAGGAAAGCCGTTGAACTCTGCTGCATAAACTGTAGTGTAAGCACCCGCAGAGAGAACGTAGAGATAGTCTCCTACTTCTGGCTCTGGCAATGATACTCTTCTGGCTATTACATCCATACTATCGCACGATACCCCCCCTATGGTCCACTCCTTAAGCTCACCCTCTCTGTTTAAGTAAAAGGGATACCTAATACCACCTATAGCCTCCGCAAGTCCGTTGAAAACGCCAGTATCTATGTAAAGCCAGTTTTCCTCGCCCCTCTTAGCCTTCCCTATCACTCTGCAAACCATCAACCCTTGGTCTCCCACCACACCCCTTCCCGGCTCTATCTGAAGCTCGTGAGGAAGAGTAGGCATAAACTTTTGCAACAAACCTCTCACGTAGTAGGCTATGTCTTCTATCCTGAGTGCTTCGTAGGTATACTTCACCGGCAGACCCCCACCCATGTTTAACATCTGGAGTCTAAGACCCTTCAGCCTTGCCTTGTGCCACAGCTCGCTAGTCCTCTTTATGCCTATGAGCCAATTTCTAAAGTTGTTACACTGAGAACCCACGTGGAATGTCAGCCCGTAAGGAATCAAACCTCTATCTTGTGCATACAGAAGTATGTCTAAGGCGGTGTCCACATCCACGCCGAACTTTTTGGATAGGGGCCAGTCACTTCCTTCGTTGGGAACTACCAGCCTTACATAGACTCTTGACCTCGGTGCGAACTTAGCTACTTTGTCCACCTCTGTAAAAGAGTCCACCGCAAAGCGGTTCACGCCCTGCCTGTAGGCATATTCTATAAACTCTACGGGTTTTACTGGATTGCTGGAAATAACCCTCTCAGGCTTTACTCCAAGGTTTAAGACCTTTCTGAGCTCCTCGGAGGACGCAACTTCAAAACCAGAACCTAACTGTGCAAGAACTCTGAGCACTTCCTCGTGGTCGTTGGCTTTAACTGCGTAGTAAACCTTAAACTGCGGAAAATGATACTTTATCTCAAGGTATCTACTTTTTACGCCTTCCAAGTCCATGAGTAAAACTGGTGTCTTTTCGGGTGCAAGGTAAGGCGTAAGGTGTTCCCTTTCCGAGATAAACTCTTTGAAGTATTTTCTGGCAAACTCATACTGTAATAGCAAAGGGTCTATAGTTTCTTTTACCATGTTAGCTTATCCTTCACATAGGAAATCATACTATGTAATATATCCTTAACTGTCAAAAAGAGTTATGGTTTCAAAACTTCAAATTAAGGATGCGTAGCAACTTCTCGCCAAAGTATACTATATTTTTAAGCTGGAGGTCACGACATGGTGAAAGACATGTTAAAGGAAAAATCTTGGTCGCTTCTCTCCGAACTTCTATCGGGTGGTGGTCAGTATGGAGAGATTTTTTACGAAAGGGTGCGTATGTGCAGGATTAGGCTTGAGGATAACAAAATAGACAGCGTCCAGTGTGGTGTTGATGAAGGTGTTGGAATAAGATTGATAAAAGACTACAAAACCTATTACGGATACACTACAGAACCTACTTACCAGAACCTTAAGGAGATAGCATCCACTCTGGCAAGGGCAAACGGTCAGGGTGCTATAAAGGTAGGTCAAAGGCACATAAGAGGCTGGACGAACCTTCTTATAGACCCAGATGATGTGGAGGTGGGCTTTAGAACCCAGTTTCTTTACAGGGCTAACGACACAGCCAGGAGCTACGGAGACAAGGTAAAACAGGTGACGGTAGTCTTGATGGATAGGTCAAGGGATATTCTTGTAATAAACAGCCTTGGTGAGATGGCGGAGGACACACAGAAAAGGGTTGTATTCTTCGTGGATGTGACCGCTCAAGAAAACGGTCTAATGCAAAGGGGCTATGAATCTGTGGGTATTAGAGGTGGTTTTGAGCTTTTTGAGAGAATGGGACCCGAAGTGGTGGCAAGGAGGGCCACGGAAAGAGCTCTGCTAATGCTAAGAGCTAAACCTGCACCGGCAGGAAGCTTTACGGTAGTTCTTGCGGGGCAGGCGGGTGGAACTATGATACACGAGGCGGTGGGACATGGTCTGGAAGCGGACTTAGTTCAAAAGGGTCTGTCCGTATACAAGGACAGGATAGGACAGAGGGTAGCCAGTAAGCTTATAACTGTAATAGATGATGCAACTCCCGAGGAGCGTAATGGTTCTTTTGCGGTGGACGATGAGGGCGTGCCAGCTCAGAGAACGACGCTTATACAAGATGGCTACTTAGTAGGCTACATGTATGACAGGCTCACCGCCATGAAAGAAGGTAAGCAATCCACAGGCAACGGAAGGCGTCAGAGCTACGCTCACATACCTATGGTAAGAATGACTAACACTTACATAGCACCGGGTAAAGAAAACCCCGAAAACATCATTGCAGACACAGACAAGGGCATACTTGTAGTGAAAATGGGTGGTGGTGAGGTTAACACTGTCACTGGGGACTTTGTGTTTGAAGTGATGGAAGGCTACATGATAGAAAAGGGGGAAATAACCTATCCCATAAGGTCTGCCACGCTCATAGGCAACGGTCCGAGAGCTCTTCAGGATGTGGATGCGGTAGGTTCTGACTTAGGATGGAGTATAGGCACATGCGGTAAGGACGGTCAGGGTGTGCCAGTAGCGGATGCACAGCCAACTTTGAGAATAAGGTCTATGGTTCTCGGTGGAACGGAGGTCTGAGAAACAGGCTTGGTGGAGAAGCGTTAAACATCTCCGCTTTAGCTTACAAGAGTTTCGTGGCTCTTTGTAGAGACAGGCTCAAGTTCTCAAATGTTTGAATAACAAGCCTTAAAAGGCACTTCGGTATAAACCAAAGAAGTTTAAAACACTTTCGGTGCATCGTTGATTTTCCACGTCAAAGTTTGTTTATAATCCTTATGAAAGGTTAAAATGGACAGATACGCGCAGGTTTTGAAGGAGCTGATAAAAAGTGCTGGGCTTGATGGTGTATCACTTCTCTCTGCGGATGGCTTACCAATAACATCCGTACTAAAGCCTGGTATGGAAGAGGATAGGATAGCGGCTATGGGTGCAGCTCTTCTCTCCCTTGGAGAAAGGGTTGCGGAGGAGCTCAATATAGGAAACCTTGAACAGATTACCATGAAGGGGAAAGACGGTAATGTGGTGCTAACTAGCATACGACAAGACATAGCCATGATAGCTTTAGCCGGTGATAACGTAAAATTAGGCTTACTCCTTATGGAAATAAAAAAGGCACAGGATAAGCTAAAGGAGATTATATAGAATAATATGGCTTTTACTGGTGACCTGCGAAGCTTAAGTCTCGTAGACATCCTTCAGGTCATACACAGAGACAAGAAGAACGGTATTCTTCTTATAGAGTGGAAGGACTTAACTATAGCTTAGTATGTGAAAAACGGACAGCTAATCTTCACCCGCCTAGTAGATAGAGTGTTCAGGGTATACACAGATAGAGATTTTGACCTTTTTTTAGAAAAACTGCGTATTGCAGAGGAGCATACGTTCAAAAATGTGGAGAGATTTTTTATTGTAGGTTGAACTTAAAAGAAGGTATTATAGTCAATGAGACAAAAGTTAACTTTTCAAGGATATAAAGCTGTATGCTTGAGCCCCAAAGTTTCATCCAAACCCATCATAAGGTTAAAGTTTTGCAAGGCTTGAGAAGAAGCACCTTTTCCCAGATTGTCTATAACGCTTATCACCTGAAGCATTCCAACCCGTGTATCGTAATAGCAGTAAATAAGACAGTGATTAGTGCCCCTTACATGCTTTATGTGAGGAGGCTCTTCCAAAATACTTACGAAAGGTTCTTCTTTGTATGTTTCTCTGTATAGTTCAGTATATTGGTCTTGCTCGCACTTTGCGTAGACTTTTACCATCATACCCCTTGACATAGGTATAACCTGAGGTGTAAACCTTAAACTCAAACTCTTTCCAGAAATCCTTTTTATTACATCTTCTATCTCTGGTGTGTGCCTGTGTTTATTTACAGAGTAGGCAAATGCGTCACTTTCCATCTCTGGATAGTGAAACTTTTGAGTGGTTTTCCTACCAGCACCAGATATACCAGAAAGAGCATCCACAACCAGCCACTCTAACTGCGTCCCTCTCTTCAGAAGCGGATACAAGGCAAGCAAAGTAGCGGTAGGATAACAACCGGGGTTGGCTACAAGTTTAGCTCTTTTCACGTCTTCTCTGAAAACCTCGGGCAGACCGTAGACTGCTTCTTGAAGAATGTTAGTGTATGTGTGTTCAAATTGGTAATATTCAGGATACATATTAGCGTCTCTTATTCTATAAGCACCTGACAGGTCTATAACTTTTTTACCTTTTTCCAAAAGTTTGGGAACTAACTCCAAAGAACCCTCGTGAGGAAGACACAAAAAGGCTAAGTCGAAGTCCTCTTCTGGCTCTTGCGTGAGGTAAAGCTCACCGTATTTGGTTGCTTTAAAATGGGAGAAGACCTCCGAAAGCCTCTTTTCCTTATAGGACTGGGATGTGATAGAGGTTAGCTTTATGTGAGGGTGTTGTGAAATAAGCCTTATAAGTTCGGCGCCCGTGTATCCTGTGGCGCCGTATATGCATACCTTTATCTCTTGCTCCATCTGTAGGCTTTTCTTGCTTTCATAAGTCCATACTTCTTCCTTTCCTTCTCTCTAGCATCTCTTCTAAGGAGTCCTGCTTTCTTAAGCGTTGTCCTAAGGTCAGGGTTGTATTTTAAGAGTGCCTTTGCAATGCCGTACATAATAGCCTCAGCCTGACCGCTTATTCCACCCCCGCTAACTGTTGCGTATATACCAAACTTACCTTCACTGCCTGTAAGCTTCAGTGGATAGACTGCCTTCTGGTAAAGAGTTTCTCTCTGAAGATAGGTTTTAAGGTCATACTCCTTTCCACTTTCTTTAACCTTTACCACCTGTCGGTCTGTGCCTCTTATAAGCCATACTCTGGCTACAGACTCTTTCCTCCTTCCAGTGCCGTAAAAG
>JANWYC010000220.1 GCA_025057245.1 Aquificaceae bacterium
ACGCAAGGATAAAAATAGGCAACAACACCATTACTTCACCAACCAACCGGTTTGAAGGTATAGTTAGTGGACTCACCGTAGAGGTGAAAAAGGAAGGAAATGCCACGGTAACCGTATCTGAGGATTATTCAAAGGTGAGCAATTTTCTCTCTGATTTCGTAAGAAGATACAACGCGGTTGTATCTCAGGTAAACAAGTTAACTGCAAAGGATGGAATCTTTCAGGGTGATTACGGCGTAGCTGGTATTAAGTCAGAGCTCTCAAGGATGCTGGATAAACTCTTTGCGGAAGACTTGGTAAACATAAAAGAGGATGGAACGCTTGAGGCAAACACATCCGCGGTAAACTCTCTGGCAAATTCAAACCCTAACAGGCTCAAAGAGGTAGTCACAGACCTTCAGAGCAAAATGGGCTCTTACGCTATAAGAACTTCCACCAATTTACAGACCTCTTCCAACGACTATCAGAGCAGGATAGACCAGATTAAACAAAGAGCGGAGATATTAGGTGAGCAACTACTGAGGGAAGAGGAGAGACTTAAGATGGAATACGCTAAGGTTGAGGTTTTTATGAACAGGGCTCAGGAAGTCATGGATAGGCTTCAGGCTTTTATGGTCAGCCTTTCGGAAGCAACAAAGAAAAAATAGAGGAGGTGGATAGATGAAATACGAAAACCTTGAAAAGGCAATTCTTGGCGCAACCCCCATAAGGCACGTGAGAATGCTTTACGAGGGAGCAATAGACTCGCTGGAACGAGCCCTGGAAATAATGAAGAACCACTCAGAAGATACAGAAGACCTACAGAGAAAGCTGGAAAACTTGGAAAAGGCAATGGACATTATAGCCGCCCTCGAGCTTACCCTTAACGAAAGGGATGGTGGAGATATAGCAAAACAGCTTCACCAAATATACGTTGCCATAGGCAACGACTTGGGGGACATAATCATAAAAAACAGAAACGATGTAGTAACTGTTGAGAAAGCCATAAAGGTCCTAAAGGAGCTAAAAGAAGCATGGGAAGAGGTGGAACGTGAGGTGGTAAAAGGAGGATAAAATGCAGAGAAACTCTTACCTTGAGAACATGGTGCTAAGCGCCAACCCAGTAAGACAGGTCATAATGCTTTACGAAAAAGCTATAGTTAGCCTTGAAGATGCCATAGATGCTATGGAAAGTGAGCCCTCTGATGAGGTAGAAGTCCTTAAGAAAAAATACGAAGGTATGAGTAAGGCTTCGGAGATACTCATAGTTTTGGATACAACCCTTAACATGGAACAAGGCGGAGACATAGCAAAGAACCTACACGAGATATATCAGGCACTACTCAGCGACCTTAACAGGATAATCGTGGAAGGAGACGAACCCCAGACCTTACGCAAGATGGTAAAGATACTCTCAGACCTTAAGGAGACATGGGAAGAGGTGGAGAAAAGGATTTATGGCAAACCTGAAGCAATTACTGCTTAACTGTCAGGTATACCTACAGGAAAGGGACTGGGATAAGCTTTTAGAAACACTTGAAGGTATAACTCAAGAAGACCTTCATAGCCTTGACCAGAAGACCGCGGAGGAGTGCTTGGGCATCCTGCTACATCTTATAAAAGAGGCGGAGGACATAAGAAACGGTTTAGCCAATACGCTTGTAAACCTGAAAAAGTTCAGCTCGGGCTATGGACCTTAGCTCTCTCTGTAAACGAGCCTGAAAAGCATCTCCGTAAGCAGTCCCTT
>JANWYC010000221.1 GCA_025057245.1 Aquificaceae bacterium
TGTGTGGATTTTACTGCTTGATATATGGTAATACTCAAATTCTGAAGTGGTTGAATACCAAGCTCAGGAGAGTATTTCTTAGACACAACACTTACACTACAGAGTCATCGCCTTATGCGTGTAAAATAACTCTCAAGCATCCTTATAAACTACTTGAAAATTGCGGACATTCCTGTAAATTAGATAAACATGGTTAAGCATTTGCCTTACCTCATAGCGGGTGCTTTACTTTTAATCATGTTGTTTTTTGGTCTTGAGAGTAAAAAGGAAGATGTTATTATAACTTCTCATGTTCCTGCTTCAGGGCAGGCTATTTCAGAACTTACCTTCAAAACTCTTGACGGGGGAACTCTAAAACTTTCAGAGCTCCAAGGAAAGGTAGTCCTTATAAACTTCTGGGCAACATGGTGTCCACCTTGCAAGGAAGAGATGCCGATTTTTGAGAAGGAATACAAACGGTGCAAAGACAAAGGTCTTGAAATCATTGCGGTTAACATGGACAGCTCGGAGAGAGCTCTTTCGGAGTTCTTAAAAGAGAAAAGCTATTCCTTCAAAGTAGTTCGTCCTACTGAAGAGCTGGAGAAAGAGCTTAAACTCATGGGTTTCCCCACCTCATACCTTTTGGATAGAGAAGGTAAGGTGTATCGCATAAAGCTGGGTGTATACAGGGAGTTGGAAAAAGACCTGAAACAGCTACTGGGATGTTAGATGTGTTATAATACTTCTGCGGAGGCATACTATGGCAAAGGTGAAGATGAAGACTAACAAGTCTGCAAAGAAAAGGTTCAAAATAACCGCAACGGGCAAGATAAAGAGGCAGAAAGCTGGAGGAGCTCACTACAACACTCATAAAGCAAAGGATAGGAAAAGGAATTTAAGAAAGGCAACCCTTGTCCATCCGGGATGGGAGGACAAGGTAAAAGGCATGCTAAAGGAGTTTTAGCCAAACAAGTCCCTCCAAAGCTCCCTTGCCCACTCTTCCTGAGAAGACCTGCTTTCCCAAGAAGCCTGTTTGCTCTCATGGGGGGTATGATGTTGGCAATGTGGTATTTAAACTCCCTATGAGAAGTCTTTAATACCAGCAAGAAAGCGGTTGGACATGGAGCACAACATAAAAAAAGTACCGTTCCTCTATCAAGACCACATCCAGCTCCGGATTTTACCTCTTTATGTACTTAACGGTCGTTACACCACCGTAGCCACCACCTACTATTACCACCTGTGCTTTTTGTCTTTTTGCTGTTTCAGAATAGACCGTTAAAGGCGCAGCAACACCACCTGAAAAAGCTTCCTTCTATTAACATTTAACTACTGTCTTGACGTATTTATCCACCTCCATGACTATGCATTTTTCCACAAGTTCCCTTGCCTTCGCAGTGGAGCCGTATTGCTGTCTTAATTCAGCTCTGTAATTGTCAAAAAACTGCTGAAACTGGTCCTTTCCAAGGATGCCTACTGCGTATAGCTGTCCACCCTCTTCCTTAAGAATCACAGAAGCCAACGGGAAGTCTGCAGGACCGTCCACAATACTACCTCCCCTTTTGGGGTCGTAAAGGGCAAGATGTGCACAGCACTGTATTATACCTGCCTTTTTTGTAGTTTCAGAGGGTGAATCTGGTGGGTAGTAGTTCATAAAGGAATACTGCGGTGTGGGATAACTCCATTGATGGGCGCATATGGCGGAATATGCTACTATACTCTTCTTGAGCCTATACCACCC
>JANWYC010000222.1 GCA_025057245.1 Aquificaceae bacterium
GAAGGGCTGGCATTACCTTTGGTCCTCCAGTGGAAGCAGCCACGCCCACCATGTCAACTTTGTCTACCTTTGGTTTTCTTACCGCTGGACGACATTCTTGCAGAAACTTCTCGGTGGTAAAGACGGTTCTCTCGGGTTTTTTCTTCCTTCTTGTGGCGTAGAGCTCTATTTTTTCCACAAGCTCTCTTCCTACCTTAGTTATGTTAAACTTCAGACCTTCGGAACCCTTGGGTATGAAGTCTACCGCACCAGCACTTAAGGCTTCCATAGTTACCTTCGCACCCTCTACCGTATGGTCGCTTATGACTACTATGGGTGCTTGGGAGAACTTAGCTATTTCTCTTATAGCGGATATACCATCCATGTTAGGCATGACTATATCCATGGTGATAACGTCAGGGTTAAGCATTCTTGCCAGTCTGACCGCTTCTTCACCGTCTCTGGCTTCGCCTACTACATTAAATCCCCCGTGTTCTTCCAGCATTTTCCTTATAGCCATCCTGACAAACTTAGAGTCGTCCACTATAAGCACGTTTATCATGGTTTAACGTAATACACTAACCTTCCGCACTGTCTTCTTTCAAAACCCATGCCCGGGTTCTCCAGCGGTCCAAGAAGTAGATAGCCGTTCCTCCTCAGAGCCTGTGCTAAGGTTTTGTATGCCTTTTCCTTTGAAACCTCATCAAAGTATATAAGCACATTCCTACAAACAACCAAATCCGCATCCTCAATAGGTGGATATGCGTCCAAAAGGTTATGAACTTCAAACCTGGTTATATTTAGCACCTCTTCTTTAAGCTTGTATCCTATGTTATGATACACAAAGCACTTCATAAACTCGCCGGGAAAGTTTCTAAAAGAACCCATGGGTATGTTTTTGTAAATGCCTTCTCTCGCCTTATCTATTGCTCTCTTGGAGATATCTGTTCCAAGAACCAGTAGTTTCTCAGTTTGAGGACTGTATCCTAAAGACCTTATTGTCTCAAGCAGTAAAATAGCAAGGGTATATGCCTCCTCTCCAGTAGCACAGCCAGCGGACCATATCTTTACACCTTTATGATAAGACCCCTTTAGAATTTCAGGTAGTATTTGTTGTCTTATACAATCAAAAATTTCTATGTCTCTAAAAAAGTAGGTTTCTTGAACGCTAAGAGCATCTATTATCCTCTGCCATCTATGCTGGTCTATGGACTCTCGCTCAAGACCGATAAAGAGCATTGGGTCTTGTTCAAAAAGCCTTTTTATCCTTGCAAGTCTGGCACCGACTACCTGTATACCCGTTTTGTTTTCCACCAACTTTACAACCTCCTCAAAACTCATCTACCAATTCTATCTCCTTAAGCTCTCCACGCTCTCTCTTGCTTTCTCTGTCAACCTTACAAGCTCCATCATATTAGAAAGTACCTTTTCAGCTGTAACAGCATTGCTACTGCCCACTTCTTTCAGCCTCTCTAAGTTATTGGCTATCTCTCTTATGCCTACCGAAGTCTCTTCCATGCTTGCAGATACCCTCTGAAGCATCTCTTTTATCTTAATTGCAGATTCTTCTACCTTTCCAAAGCTTTCATAAACTTCCTGAGTGCTTCTGTATCCTTCCAGTATGGAAGATACCACTGCCTGAACCGTCTCGCCTACCGACTGAGCCATCTTGCTTACTTGGTCTGCCAATCTTCTTACCTCATCCGCCACAACCGCAAAGCCTCTACCCTGCTC
>JANWYC010000223.1 GCA_025057245.1 Aquificaceae bacterium
TAAAGCATTGCCTGCTTTTGGAGAAGTGCGGAGAACACATCAAGAACCAACTTTGGGTCTTTAGTTCCCAACTTTTCAAAGTTCTCGGTTTCAGTGTAAAGAAAAACAGAAGGAGTGAAAGCCCTTAAGTAAACACCTTTGGTCTGAACTTTGTCTGAAAGAACGCCAAACACATCACCCGGAAGCATAATATCCAGCAGTCTAAACTCCGCACCCTCCCCCATGCAAAGCTCCGCAAGCCCGGAGAGAAGCACCCACACACCCTTCTGGTTTTCTGATGTGAACACTCTCTCCCTTGACCTGCAAGAAATCCTCTTCACCAAACCCTCTTTTGTGTATTCTTTAAGCCTTTCCCTAAGGTCCATATCCGCTCACCTTATCAGGTCAAAGCTGTAGTCCGTGGAGGCTATACTTATGGTTCTTCTGTCTGTCTCGTCCAGTATGGTGTTTACTATCCAGACTAACATGTTAATAGCGCCCTTGTAGAAGAGTATGCCGTATCGGTGAAGGTGATGTCTGTCAAAAATAGGATAGCCTATTCTTATAAGTGGCGTGCCAGTATCCCTCCAGAGATACTTTCCGTAAGAAGTGCCTATCATGTAGTCCACCGGTTCAGTAAAGAGAAGGCTTCTCATATGCCATAGGTCTTTGCCCGGGAAGACCTGAGCATACTTGCCGTTGTCAAACTTTGAGCATAGGTCTTTTATCTCCTGCGCCCACTCTTCCCCTGCGTTGGTGCAGAGTATGTGAACTGGCTCCGCACCCAGCTCAAGGAGGAAGGAGGTCACACCGTAGACAAAGTCTGGGTCTCCCCAGAGTGCAAACCTTTTGCCGTGAACCCAGTAATACGAGTCCGCCATGGCATCCAGTAGCTTTTGCCTTTCCTCCTCAAGGCTCTGAGGAACTGGCTTTCCCGTTAGGTCAGAGAGAAGTTTGAGAAATCTATCCGTTCCCTGAACACCGTAGGGTCTTACCACGTAGGTTGGTTGTTTCCAAGCCTTTTCTATGTATTCTCTGGTCTTTTCAGTGGCATACTTCTGGAAGGATATGGTAGCGGTTGAGAACCTTGCCCTGTAAACATCCTTTATGGGTGTTCCACCATTGTAAAGCTTGTATTCACCGCTCAAGCCTGAATCTAAATTATCAGAGGGGTCGGAGAGGGCCAGAGCCTCCTCTCCAAACTCGCTTACTATCCTTCTTACTTCCTTGTAGTCCTCCAAGTATGTATGAAAACCGAGGATAAAGTTTAAGACGCTCATATTATTCACCTCCTGCTTTTTTGTTTGCTTCAAGCCACGGCAAAAGTCCACCCTGCTGGTAGAACTCGCCCTCCTCTGGGTCATACTTTTCTATGTTCTCCACGCCGTATTTGTCAAAGTAGTCAGTCAGATACTGCAATATACCCTTTAGCTGGTTGTCGTAGCCAGTTATGTGAGAGCCTACGAAAGAAGGCGTATGTGCAAAGGGGACGGGGAAGTCCTTAGGTATAAGACCCTTTTCTTTGGCGTTGTTTATAAAGCTGTTAAGGTCATCGCCTATAACCTCAGCCATGCATGTGGTGTTGACCGTTATCATCTTAGGCTTGTAGAGGGCTATGGCGTTCTGAAGACCTTCGTGCATGTTGTTCTGACCGCCAAACACAGCCGCATCCTCTGTCATAGAGGTGGAGACCATAGGCACAGGCTCTTTAAAGTGTCTTGCCATGTGGGT
>JANWYC010000224.1 GCA_025057245.1 Aquificaceae bacterium
CTTATGATAACCAACCCAAACACTCTGGGTATTTTTGAAAGGAGCATTAAAAAAATAGCGGATGCTCTTCACGAGAGGGACGCTTTGCTTTACATGGATGGTGCTAACATGAATGCCTTGGTGGGTGTGGCAAGACCGGGCACGTGGGGTGTGGACGTGATGCACTTTAACCTTCATAAGACGTTCTCTACTCCTCACGGTGGTGGTGGTCCTGGTGGGGGTGCGGTGGGCGTCTCTGAAAGGCTTGAGCCTTACCTTCCCGTGCCTGTGGTGGTATACGAGGACGGTAGATACAAACTTGACTGGAACAGATCAAAGAGCGTTGGCAAGGTTCTAACCTTTTACGGACACGCGGGCGTTATGCTAAGAGCTTTAGCTTACATACTTAGCTACGGTTCTGAGATAAAAAAAGTAGCTCAGTATGCGGTGCTGAACGCTAACTACTTGAAAAAGCTTTTAGATGGTCTTTTTGTTGGCCCTTATGGGGACGCTCCGCGCATGCACGAGTTTGTTCTCTCTGCGCAGAACCTTTTAAAGCACGGCGTGAATGCTATGGATGTGGCTAAGGCTCTTTTGGACAGGGGTTTTTACGCACCTACCGTTTACTTCCCACTTACGGTAAAGGAAGCTCTTATGATTGAGCCTACGGAGACCGAGAGCCCTCAAACCCTTGAGAGGTTCGCACAGGCTTTGAGAGAAATCGTGGAGCTGGCAGAGAAAGACCCTCAGGCTCTAAAGTCGTCGCCTACAAAGACACCAGTGAGACGCATAAAGGAGGCGGAAGCCAACAGGAAGCCGGTTCTCAGAGCCTCATAGGCATGACCACGCACATGTAGGTATCTTTCTCCTTGTCGTCAGCCTCTATGATAACTGCGCTGTCTGGGTCAACCACCTTCATCCATACCTTGTCGCTGTCAAAATTCTCAAGAGCCTCTATTAAATACTTGCCGTTAAAGCCTATCTCAAGCACTTCGTCAGTGTACTCTACATCTATTTCGTCCCTTCCTTCTCCGTATTCAGGGTCTGATATTTCAAGGATGAGTGTATTGCTGGAAAAGGTCAGCTTTACGGGAAAGGCGGAGGACTCCGCTATGGTAGACAGCCTTTTCAGACTCTCCAAAAATTCGGAGCATTTTATAAGCACTTGGTAGTTATAACTTCTTGGTATAACTGACATGTAGTCAGGGTATTCACCCTCAAGGAGTCTTACGGAGAGTTGCCAGTCCTCACCACTGAAGTGGGCAAAAGACTCTTCCTTTCCACACTGAACCGCATGGGTGTAGTCTTTTAGAAGACCTTCTATGACCTTAAGGCTCTTTCTTGGAATTAGGAGCTCCATGGGAAACTCAGCCTCTCTCCAAAAGAGGGCTAGCCTGTGTCCGTCAGAGCCTACAAAGTGAACTTTATCTTCCACCTGATGAACGTAAAAACCTTGCAGGGAATACCGCGCATCCTCCTTTGATATGGCGTACTCCACCTTCTCTATGGCTTTTAGTAGGTCTCCTGCGTAAAACTCTGCGGAGGTCGTCTGCTCTGGAAACTCTGGGAAGTCCTCAGGGTCAAGGGTAGTTAGCTTAAAGGTGCTCTTTCCTCCGCTAACAACCAGCTTGTCTTCCATAAGTTCCATGTTTAGGCTAGGGGTTTTAAGGCTTTTTACTACGCTGGTCAGCTTGTCTGCGTTTATCGCGGTTCTGCCTTCCTC